>CAYNWG010000005.1:0-40419 GCA_964400865.1 uncultured Pseudomonadales bacterium | reverse complement strand
ATGCCTCAGTCGAGCCAATTTCAATTGATTATGCAATTTCAGAAAAAGCAGAAAATCTTGTATTAGTACCAGGTGACTTCGGCTGGGATGACATAGGTGAATGGCTCGTGGTTTACCACTTGGGTCAAAAAGATCTTGCTGGTAACGTCATCATTAGTGACGGCGATCAAGACCGACTGCCGACGCTATCCGTTGAGTCTCAAAATAACTTAATTCATTCCAACGGCCGCTTGGTAGCACTACTTGGTGTCCGTGATATGATTATTGTTGATACTCCAGATATCGTCATGATTGCCCCAAAATCTCGCAGTCAGGATGTAAAAAAGTTAGTTGAAAGACTTAAAGAAGAAAAACGTTCTGAATATCTATGAATTGGCCAAAACACTTTCAGCAAGCCTTTTGGTATGAATTTACAAAAAGAATTCTCGATATTATTGTTGCGACTATCTTAACGGTACTGTTTTTACCTTTTTGGATCATTGTGCCAATTTTGATCTATCTTGACTCTGGTTTCCCAATATTGTTTCGTCATCGTCGACTGGGTAAAGATGGTGTTGAGTTTTATCTGTATAAATTTCGTTCAATGGTACACAATGCGGACGATATTCTTCACAACCAAGATAAAAAACTGCTTGAGAGATTTAAAAATGGTGACTGGAAGATTAAAAATGATCCCAGAATTACCAAGATAGGTAAGGTGTTGCGGTCGCTCACAATTGACGAATTTCCCCAGCTTATCAACGTTCTACTTGGAGATATGAGCATGGTCGGACCTCGAGCCTACTTACAAAAGGAGCTTGAAGAACAGAGTAAAAAATTCCCAGAAACCAAAGGATATATTCCGTTGATTTTATCGGTCAAACCAGGTATCACTGGAGTTTGGCAAACCACTGGCCGCAACGAAATACCGTTTATCCAACGTGCAAAAATTGATGCTGCATATGCCAAACGTCACAGTATAGTTGAAGACATCATCCTCCTGTTTAAAACTCCCAAAGCCATGATTTCAAAGTGGTAATTGTCAACATCTGATATACTGTTTGTCTATGAGAATTGCTCTGCCAAGTTTGCCCAAAAAATCTGTCACTCCAAAGACCTTCAATGATGGCGTAGTTAAGAAACAACTGCCAAAAAAAAGAATTTTTCTTGGCATAGCCATCCCACTTCTGCTTATATTAGGCATTGCGGGTGGTGTCTTAATCTATACTTTCATAGTCGTGCAGCAAATTAAGCAGCAAGCATTCGTCCTTCAATACACTGGTCAAGCAGTTGCGCAACAACTTTCGGCTCAGAACCTACCTGGAGCCAAAGCTGAGTTGGAGAAGGTACCAGCGGAATTAGAATCGATTAAAACCGAATTTCATAAATTAAGTTTCTTCAACTACCTACCAATTACTAAAAATTACTACGCAGATGGCTTGGCCGGGTTTTCCGCAGCAGAAGCTGGTTTATCCGCTGCACAGAAAGCGATCTATGCAGTGGAACCCTACGCCGATGTTCTAGGACTCAATGGCCAAGCTCCAACAGAAGCAGGAAGTGGCACAGCAGAAAATCGGATTAAGCTTATTCTCGATACGCTTGATAAGGCTATGCCAGAGTTGGATGTAATCACCACAAATATTCAAACTGCTGTTACAGCATTACAACAAATTGATGCCAACCGATATCCTGAGCAAATTGGCAATCAACCAGTTCGGCCACTTATTCTGCAAGCACAAAATTTGTCTCAATCCGCACTCAACGCTGTCACCGAGTTTCGACCAGTGATTGAACAAATTCCAGTTATGGCAGGCGGAAGAGGCGAGCGACTCAAATACTTAGTACTCTTTCAAAACGATAATGAATTACGACCGACTGGAGGATTTTTAACTGCCTTTTCAACCATTTATATTGAGGATGGCAAAGTCACACCAGAAACTTCAGATGATATCTACGCCTTGGATACAAAATATCGATCCAGACTACCGATTCCAGAAGCACTGGGTAGATACCTCACCACTGAAAAATATTGGAACCTGCGAGATATGAATATTTCTCCAGATTTTAAAGTTTCGATGGATCAATTTTTACCCAATTACACGAAGGTGGGGGACAAAAACATCGATGGTATTATCACCGTTGATACCGAGGTTTTGAAGCAGTTGCTCGAGGTATTGGGCCCAGTCCAAGTACCCGGCTATGGCACATTCTCAGCAGAAATTGATAAGCGCTGCGACTGTCCTCAGGTTGTCTATGCATTGTCAGAAATCATTACCCGGCCAACTAATTATATTCGCGAAGATCGGAAAGGCGTTCTTGGACCGTTTATGAGAGCAGTACTCTCCAAAGCTTACGATGCACCCAGTGATAAAAATGGGCCACTCTTTCAAGCCATGATATCGGCATTACAAGGCAGACACATTCAAGTCTATTATATTGATGAATCACTACAAAAGGCTGCAGAAGCTATAAATGTAGCTGGCCGCATGACACCTCCAACTAAAGGAGAAGACTTTTTTGCCGTAATCAATGCCAACTTAGGTGGCGCAAAATCCAACCTCTTTACCACCTACGAAATGTTGCAACAAATCGAAGCCCCCACTGAAGGAAAGATTAAAAAAACAGTAGAAATAACTTACAAGAATAACCGTCGAGCAGATAATTGTAACCTAGAAGCCGGACTCCTCTGTTTAAATTCCACTTTAAGAGATTGGACGCGAATTTATGTTCCAGCTGGCTCTGAATTGATTGAAGCTACTGGTTTTACCAAAGACGCTAAAATCTATGATGAGCTTGGCTTTACTGTGTTTGATGGATTTTTTATCCTAGAACCAAATGGTGTGGCAAAGATCAGACTAACGTATTCGGTGCCATACACTCTGCCAGACTATCAACTAAAATTGTGGAAACAGGGTGGAATTACAGACTACCCAATTACCATGGAGGTAACCGGTGGCAGAGACGAGCTAACGGTCAATAAGGATACCTCGTATACAACGACGTGGTAAACAGTTGCGAGTATGTCACAACGAAATTTTACTGCAGTTGGATTGGTACTCAAACGAGTTAAAGTGGGAGAGACAGACGTACTAGTAACACTGTTGACTCAAGAGCGCGGCAAACTCGTTTGCCGCGCCAAAGGTGTTCGCACACTCAAATCAACCAAGCGCTCTGCGCTACAGCCAGGCAACCTTGTGCGATTCCACTGGCTTGAAACAAAAAGTTTGCCGCTCCTCACCCAAGCTCTGATGGAAGAAGACTGCTCTTTGATGGAGTCCACACTAATTCGAATAAAACAACTTTCCCAACTGTTAGAACTGTGCGAGCGACTATTTATTGAATCAGAACTTGAAGAGAAAATTTTTAACCAAATCGTACAACTTCGCCAGAATATCGTTCAAAATTGTCTTGGCTCAACCGATGTACGTACGACTTTCCGCTCCATTATTACTCAACTTGGGTACCAAGATCCGGAAGATTCAAAATATGAAACCATTGGTGACTACATAGGCGCCCTTTCGGATAAACCCATGCGGAGTTATAATTTTTTGAGTGTGAAGGGGTGAGAACAATATGTCAAAAAAACCAACAACTACCAAACTTTCTCCTGCCACCGAATATTGGCTCAACCGAATTTTACGTGACCATGCTTCTCAGATTTTTATTTTTGGCTTGCTCTTTTTACTGATTGTTCTGGCATCAATTATTGGCGACATCTACATAAATAGCAGCCATCCAAATCGACAGGTGAATTCATCCATCATCAACGTTATCAACCGATCTAATACTACTATCGATGGCTTGACAACAACTACCAATGAATCAGTGATAATGCAAAATGGTGAGATAATTTCTACTCAGAGCGGCAGAACCGTCAAGATGAAAAATGGAACGATTGAAATCATTAACAATAATCAATAGTCCTATAGTATTAGTGTTGACAGCAGTAGTTTAATAGTCTACAATGATTCTATATTTACTTTGCTATCTGCCCTTGGCAAGCAAATCAAAAGATACAAGGTAAAGTACAAAAAGACGTCTTGGATCGAGGCTTTAGAGCTTGTTTCAGGAAAGAGGGGTGGAACCGCCCAACTTGGGTCCCTTCATCAGTAGATATCGCTGGTGGAGGTTTTTTTGTGCCTTTTTCAGCTAAACAGAAAGTAATTATGTCCAATCAAAATCCATCACTTGAGACAATCGTATCCCTGTGCAAACGCAGGGGATTTGTATTTCCCACATCAGAGATCTATGGAGGGTTAACTAGTTCGTACGATTTTGGACCTCTGGGAGCACAACTACTTAAAAATATTCGTAACGAATGGTGGCATAATTTTATTGAGTCACGCCCAGATATGGTTGGTCTTGATACACAAATCCTTTTGCATCCTCAAACTTGGGTTGCCTCAGGACATGTTGACTCATTCAATGATCCGTTGGTGGAAGACGTCAAGACACATAAGCGGTATCGCGCCGATCATCTGTTAGAAGGCTGGCTCAAGCTTCAAGCAAGTGTTCCGCCTGAACTAACTAACAAAACTGTCGAGGATTTGACGGTGATAGAAATGGGCGAAGTAATTATCAAATACAAAGTGCTCAGTCCTGAAGGTAATCCCGTTAGTGAACCAAAACAGTTTAATTTGTTGTTTGAAACCGCAATAGGCTCGGTCGCTGATGAAAAAGCCAAGGTTTATTTGCGAGGTGAGACAGCTCAGGGTATTTTTTCTAATTTTAAGCAGGTGCTTAATTCTACTCGGGTTCAGTTACCCTTTGGAATTGGCCAAATTGGTAAAAGCTTCCGCAATGAAGTCACGACCGGACAATTTATCTTTCGCACGCTGGAACTAGAACAAGCCGAAATTGAATATTTTTTTGATCCAGAAACTACCAATTGGCAAGAATTACTAGAAAAATGGAAGCAGCAGATGTGGCAATTTGTGACTGAAACACTCGGAATTTCCGCAGATCACCTCCAATGGCGTCAACACACTGACACAGAACGGAGCCACTACTCAAAAGACACATTTGATCTGGATTATGCCTTTCCATTTGGGTTTAAAGAGTTGTGGGGTGTCGCGTACCGAACTAACTACGACCTTACTCAACACCAAAACATTTCTGGCGAAGATCTCAGCTATCGCGACCCCCAAACCGGGAAAACTTTTCTTCCTCACGTCATCGAACCAGCGCTCGGCATCGGCCGAACTATGCTTATGGTACTTTGTGAAGCCTATTGGGAAGATACAGAAAAGCAGCGCACCGTGCTTCGCCTCAAGCCATCACTTGCTCCCTATCAAGTGGCAGTATTTCCTCTGCTAAAAAATAAACCAGAATTAGTTGCCAAAGCTCAAGAAGTTTACACACAACTATTACCGCAAATGCGCACCACTTGGGATGACCGTGGCAACATTGGCAAACGCTATTTATATCAAGATGAGATTGGTACCCCAGCTTGCGTTACTATTGATTTCCAGACCCTCGAGGATCAAACCGTTACCATTCGAAACCGAGATACCACGGAACAGAAAAGGCTTCATCTTGATGAGTTGAGTGCCCATTTGAATTCAATGCAATAATCTCGTATACTCACTGCTTGTATGAATAAAAAAATTCTAATCCCGGCTGTCATAGCCTTGCTTGTATTAGTTATTGGCGGAGTATTTGTTTTTTCAAAAATCGGTAAATCTACGCCTGCTGCAGACACTACCCCAACCAAAAAATCTGCACCCGAGCAAGTAAATACAATTCCTGTGGCAGAGCGACCATTTATTCAAATTCATCCAGAGAGCGATGGTAGAAATGTTACATTGACGGTGGTATCGCTCAAGAAATCTGCATCAGAAACAGAGTATGAACTTGAGTATCAGGCTGGAACATTATTACAAGGTGCTTTTGGCAAACTTTCACTGGAATCTCTACCAAGTAGTATTAAAATTTTACTTGGCAGTTGTAGTGCTGGTGGAGCTTGTACCTATCATACCGACATTCAGGGTGGGACTTTACTCACCAGATATGCTGATGAAACTAAGTACGCCCTAAAATCAGATTGGCGCTATTTTGATAACACCACTAAAAGCGCTGAAGTGGCTTCCAAGGATGCTAAATTTCAACTAACTTCACCAGAGTTGGCAAAGCAACGTTACTCGATTGTGTTTAATACACCTGGCTATCCAGAGGGTTTAGAGGGCGCGGTCGTATCAGAAATCTATGCTCTAGAAACATCTTCGGCTCTCAAGGGTACTGGAGACTTGACCATCCGCGCCAATCAAGATGGGGCCACTCATGTTGCTGTGTGGGATGGAGCAGAGTGGAGCTATGTTACAGCAACTGTTGACGGCAAAACTATTACTACGGAAGTGCCGCTGGCCGTTGCCTACTTAGCAGTGACCAAATAGTATCCAGAATTGTTAGTTGTTAATAATTCTATTTACTTTCGCTTTTATCAGGGAATCTCCCCAGTCTCATAATCAAATATTGAAATGGGTATTTCCATGGATGAGAAAGTATTTCTTGTGTGATGCGATCGCTCTCCTCCCAGAGTTTCTGAATTGATTTTCTTTCTTTTCCTTCCCCCATTTGTTCTTTCCTCATATCAATCATTCTACAGTATTTCGCCTTTTCTTTGTCTTTACAGTTTGAGCTAGTAGTGCGATAGTTGTTCACAGTGGTAAAAAGTGGTAAAGTATCAATATAGAAATGTTTATTGGCAGATATTACCACCACCTTGAAGATAAGGGAAGAATCTCTCTGCCAAAGACGTTTCGCGAGCAGGTAACAGATTGGATTGTTACCCGCGGCCTAGATGGAGGACTGTTCGTATTCCCAAAGGCGGAATACCAGCAACAACTCCAACAAATAGCCGCTAGCACCTTCACAAAACAGTCGCATCGAGACTTTGTCCGCTTACTTACTAACGAAGCCCGTGAAGTACAAGCTGACTCCCAAGGTCGAGTACAACTGCCCGAGTACTTGATTGAGTTCGCTCACTTGGTCAAACAAGTAGTGATCGTAGGGAGCTACTCTTGGATTGAAATTTGGGATCAAGATCGGTATCACCAATATCTTGAACAAGTTGAACCAAGAGCTGAAGCCATCGCTGAGTCAGTCACATCGTTATGACGCAACCTAAACACCATCAACCAGTCATGCTGGCAGAAGCTATTGAAATGCTCTCTGTCAAACCAAGGCATTGGTACATAGATGCCACATTTGGTAGGGGAGGCCACACAAAAAAAATTTTGTCCCTCGGTGGGTTAGTTTTAGCACTTGATTTCGACCAAGAAGCAATTGAGTTTGCGCAAGATAATTTTTCAACTGAAATTAATGAAGGCAAACTTATCATTGCGAGAGCCAACTTCACGGAGATTGAAACTATTTGGCGGAAAGAGGCGAACCTCAAAGACATACGACCACAAGGTATATTATTTGACTTTGGCACCACTAGTGATCAATTACTTTCTCCCACTCGTGGATTTAGCTTTGAAAGTGATGCTCCACTAGACATGAGAATGGATCATCGTTTAGGAGTAACCGCAGCTGACTTCCTGCAAGTTCTCAGCGAGAAAGAACTCACCACGATTTTTAGAAACCTTGGTGGCGAATCATACGCTCAACCTATTGCGAGGAAAATTAAGCAAACATCACCTGTAACTACAACCCGCCAACTCGCGGAAATAGCAACCAAGTCGAAACCACCAAATAGAGGGCACTTACATCCCGCAACGAAAATTTTTCAAGCACTTCGGATCATAGTAAACTCAGAAATTTCTAATCTTGAACAAGCCGTGCCGGTAGCCTTTAGTTTACTCAATTTAAAAGGCAGATTAGTCACATTAGCGTTTCACGAGGGAGAAGACCGATTTGTTAAGCAATACTTCAAATCGCTCGAATCAAAATCTCAAGTACGACTGTTGACACCAAAATCACTCACTCCTTCTCCAGAGGAGATTATTCAAAACCCTCGTTCTAGAAGTACGAAGTTGAGAGCAATAGAAAAGTTATGAAAAAAAATATCAAACCGGTCATTTTTTACGTAGTTATTGGCGGTATTGTTATTACTCAAACAGTGACAACTCTTTTTCACTCTGCAGTAAGCCTAACTATTCACGCACGATATAACGCACAAGAAAAAGAAAAGATGGCGCTTAATCAAGAAATTAATCAATTGCAAACCGAAGTAGCAAAAAAGATTTCTATCGCTTCAGTCAAACAAAGTTCATTCCAGATTGATTTTGTGCCTATTTCTGATGTTGTGAGCCTGAAGGTTTCTGATACACTGGCTACTATCCAATAACATGAAGTTACTCACCGTTAGACGCGCGCGCTCAAGATTGAGTGATGAAACGTTGCCACATTCGAGACAGCGGTATCTTTTTGTTGGCTTTTGCTTACTATTTCTTCTCATACTCACTCGCCTTGGCTATTGGCAAATCGTCAAAGCACAAGAGCTGTCGATGGAGGCGGAACACCAATATCAACGAATCCAGCATCAATCTGGACAAAGGGGGACTATTTTATTCAGTGACGAAAAACCCTGGGTATTAAATCACCAAGTTTATCGTTTTTACACAAAACCAAATGTTCTCACATCAGAAGATCGCTCACAAATCATTGGAGCTGTGCTACCAGTTTTGGCAAAAAAAGAACTGGGAGATGAAAATTGGCTTAATGAAAAAAAACTACAATTCACCACCATGCTCGATTCACAAACAAAAAAATGGGCAGTACTTGGACAAGGTTTTACTGAGGAAGAAAAAGTTGAAATTGAAGCAAATAATTTACCGAACTCTGGTTTTGAAGCATATTATGAGCGATTCTACCCCGAAGCTTCAATGGGTGCACATCTTACTGGTTTTGTTGGCAAAGACCAAGATGGTAACGACGCTGGCTACTTCGGCATTGAGGGAGCTCTAAATAACGAGTTAGCACCCAGGTCATTTGCTAAAAAAATCTTAACTGACGCACTTGGGTTTTCCCTATCTCCCCAAGATCGCACCAATAATTTGGACGGCAGAACAGTTGTGACTACCATCCGCCGAGATATTCAGGTATTACTGGAGCAAAAATTACACCAAGGTATGCTGAAATATGGACCTCAGATTGCGGAGGTGATTGTACTTGATCCTAAAACTGGCAACTTACTCGGTCTTGCCACTGAACCAACATATAACCAAAACAGATATTCGGAGTTCGACACTACTATTTTTTCCAATCCAAGTTTGACTATGGCTTACGAACCAGGTTCCACTTTCAAAATCCTGACTGTTGCAGCCGGTATCGATGCGGGAGTAATTTCTCCAGACACAGTTTGTGATCGTTGTGCTGGACCTAGACAATTCGGGGAATACCAAATCAAAACATGGAATGAAGAATATCACCCCAATATTTCGATGAGCGACGCACTAGCTAAATCAGACAATGTTGCCATGATATTCGTTGCAGAAAAGCTCGGTCCACAAAAACTACGTACCTATTTCAGAGATTTCGGTATTGGTGAACCAATTGACATAGAACTACAAGATGATACCGGTACTCCATTTCCTAATAGCTTTCGTCCAGTCGAACTTGCAACTGCTTCTTTTGGACAAGGAATTAGTACGAATAGTATGCAGTTGGTTCGAGCAGTCAGCGCGATTGCCAATCAAGGTATTTTAATGAAGCCAAAGATACTTTCAGCAATGTACGATCCGATCACGGGTAATAACATTTCTGTTGAACCGAAAGAACTCAGGCGAGTTGTTTCTGCTCAAACAGCTCAACAAGTGACACAAATGATGATTTACTCAGCACAACATGGTGAGGCACAGTGGACGTACCGCCCCAATCACACAGTGGCGGGTAAAACGGGAACATCTCAAGTTGCTGTTAAGGGAGGATATGACGAAGAGCAAACAATTGCGAGCTTTGTTGGTTTCGCGCCTGCCAACAACCCAGCTTTTGTCATGCTCGTCAAACTCACCGCGCCGACGAGTTCCATCTGGGCAGCAGAAACCGCTGCACCGCTTTGGTTCGATATAGCAGAAGAACTCTATTTACTCCTGCAGATCCCACCTGATAGGCAATAACTGCTATAATGTTACCATGTTGTCGGTAGTGTTATATCGTTTAAAACGACCATACCACTTTTTTAAAACAGGTTTGCTTCGAGGCCTACCTGCTCAATTAAAGTATGGGTTTCCTGAAAAAAAGTTAAAGTGCATTGTTATCTCTGGTACGGATGGAAAAACTACCACCGCGACACTCATTCACCACCTACTTACAAGCAACTCTATAAAAACGGGTTTACTTTCTACGGTTTCGGCTCGCATTGGTTCAAAAGAAATTGATACCGGCTTGCACGTTACTGCACCAGAACCTCAAGATCTTTACTTTGTATTACAGCAGATGGTAGATGCGGGATGCACACATGTGGTTATGGAGATGACATCGCATGGTGCATATCAATTTCGTAATTGGGGAATTAAACCCTGGCTGGGTGGAATTACTAATATTACGCATGAACATTTTGATTATCATCTCAACTATCAAGAATATGCTCGGGCTAAGTTACAACAGTTTCGCAGCGCAAAAAAAGTTTTCTTTCCCGAAGGGGATCGATCTTATTCGATCGCGCGAAAAATGCTACGATCTGTCCAAGTAAAATTCTACTCTGCAACAACTAAATTACCCCAGGGTGTTTCGCGCGCAATAAAGAATCGTTTTGCCGAATCATATAACCAGCAGAATGCAATTCTGGCTTCATTAATAGCTACTGAGGTTGGACTTTCGCCCCAAAATATTGCTACAGCTCTTTCCAGTTTCCCGGGAGTTCCGGGGAGATTAGAGCAAATTCCTACTACCAAGGGATTTCGGGTTTTTGTAGACTTTGCTCATACACCAAATGCCGTCGAGTCTGTATTGAGTCACCTTAAATCACAGTCAAAAGGAAAACTCATCGCTGTACTTGGTTGTGCCGGTTTACGAGATCGCTCAAAACGAGCTAGTATGGGCAAAATTGCAGCCACGCTTGCCGATCTAGCAATTTTTACTACTGAAGATCCTCGAACAGAAAATCTCTGGTCGATTATTGATCAAATGAAATCACAATTAGGAACCCTCCACAATAAGGTACTAACAATTCCAAATAGGGGAGAGGCAATTCATTTTGCTATAACGCGTTTGGCTAAACGAGGCGATACAATTGCAATTCTTGGCAAAGGTCACGAAAAGAGCCTTTGTATTGGCTTAAAAGAATTTGATTGGAATGACCAAAACGCAGTGCAGCACATTCTCTTAACGAGTGAGGTGCCTGTATTGGGCGCTGCCCTCTCTAAGACCACCTAGTTATGCCTACCAGACGACAAGCTTATCAGGATCAATTGGTAACCACCATTGGGGGAGGAACCGGAACGTATCCTGTTGTTGCTGCGCTACGCACACTGTGCAATCGCTTAACCTGCATTGTCGCGGTCTCAGATTCTGGTGGTTCATCAGCGCGACTCAGGGATGAATTCGGTTTTCCTCCCGTTGGGGATTTACGCCAATCACTTACTGCACTAGCTAATCCCACCAGCCAGCATTTACTTCAACAGCTATTGCTCTACCGTTTTGATAAGGGTCGTGAACTGAAAGGTCATAATCTGGGCAACTTAATACTAACCGCACTACAAGATATGACAGGAACAACTACTCAAGCACTCGAAACAGCCGCTCAATTATTTCAATTTCACGGCCGAGTTATTCCAATCACCGAAGATTCTGTAAACCTCAAGGTGTTCTATCGAGACGGATCCAGTGTCATTGGCGAACATTTACTTGATGAGCCCGATGCTCCCTGCAAACCAATTCGTAAAATTGCGCTCATTCCAAAACCCAAAACTAACCCCCAAGCTCTGGAAATACTAAGCCAATCCGATCACCTTATTATCGGTCCAGGGGATCTTTTCGCTAGTTTAGAAGCTGTCTTGGTTGCTCCACAAGTGAGTAAGGTGATTCAAAACTCAAACGCTAACATTACATATATTGTTAATATCATGACAAGAAGAAGTCAAACTGCTGGAATGAGCGCCGCTGACCATGTATCAGAAATTGAAAAAGTGATAAAAAAACCAATTTCCAGAATTGTAATAAATAATCGTGAACCAAAACCAGAGCAACTGACGCCGTATCTCTTGGTGGGTGAACATCAAGTCTTGGATAACTTAGGCAATGATCCAAGAGTAATTCGAGCCCCACTCCTTACCTACACACCAACTAAACAGAATGTATCCGATGCTATACCAAGGTCTGTGCTCCGACACAACAGCAATAAACTACAAAAAATATTAAAACAGATACTAAAAAACCAATAATGCCATCAAAAATTCCTGATTCACTACACTCTCTTAAGCATTGCTACATTATTGGGATCAAAGGTGTTGGAATGACCGCACTAGCGCAGTGCTTGCTCGATATGGGTATTTCGGTATCAGGATGCGATGTATCAAAACAATTTGTAACAGAAAAGATTCTTTCTTCGCTTCCCATTCAAATTGACGATTTGAAAATCCACAATTTACCAGCAAATATTGACTTCGTCATCTATGGAAGCGCTCACCTAGGCAAACAGCACTTTCTAGCCCAGCTTGCAATCAAACGATCATTACCTCTCTACTCACATGCTCAGGTACTTGGTTTGTTGTCCCAAGAAAAAGACACCATTGCAGTCTGTGGCGTCGGTGGCAAATCAACAACGTCTGCGTTACTTGCATGGATTTTAGAAAAAAATCAAAACAATCCAAGCTACCATGTTGGCGTAGGAGAGATTATTAATCTCTCAAGAACAGGACGATGGCATGCAACAGACAAGTTGTTTGTAACCGAAGCTGATGAATACGCTGAGAATCCTCAAGCAGTTGCTCAGGGGGAAGCGATCATTCCTCGCTTTCACTACCTGCAACCAAAAATAATAATTTGTACCAACCTTTTATATGACCACCCAGATGTGTATGATTCTTTTGAAACCACTATAAATACCTATTATTCGTTTTTTTCTCAACTAAAACAAAATGGTACATTAATTTGGAATGCAGATGACTCTCAACTGCAAATTCTAATACAAAAACTCAACACTGAAAGACCAGACGTTCTCACTATAAGTTTTGGAATTACTCAATCTGCTGATGTCCAAATACATGATCTGGGTTACGAAGCTGGGAATCACTTGGTCAAATTCGTTTCCAATAGTCAGTCGCTGATTAAACAAAATTCTCAGCTAGTTACATTTTCTCTACCTGGTTTACACAATCTTCAAAACGCCGCTGCGGCATGGGTGTGTTTGACGCTCTTACAACTCTCAGATCAAGCGATTGCTCAGCATATGGGTACTTTTCAATCAACCTCCCGTCGCTTTCAACTAATAAAATCAAGACATGAATCATATTTTTATGATGATTATGCTCATCACCCAACTGAAATTGCAGCCACCCTAACTGCCTGCAAAGCTCTTTTTCCCAATCACAAATTGGTAGTTCTATTTCAACCTCATACTTTTTCGAGAACAGAAGCTTTGTTATCCGAATTTGCCAATGCATTCGCTCAAGCAGATACGTTACTACTCATACCAATTTTCGGCTCAGCAAGAGAAAAAATGGGGACAATCACACTTGAAGATTTAGCGACGGCAATCAAATCAGCGCGGTCAGTAAAAGCTGATATTAGGATCACCACCTCAAATACAAATGCGGCGGAACAGTTAGAATCGATTGACACAAAAAACGCCGTCGTGATTACGCTTGGCGCTGGCGACGTTTATACTATACATGATCTACTTGCTCAGAAAGGTCGTGTATGAAAACGTTTGATGTTAGCCTGTTTCTTCAAAATCTACTGACTGAATTACCAGGATTGAATTACGCTGAGGAAACCCCACTCGCACACCATTCTACGGTTAAGATTGGCGGCCCAGCTGAGCTATTAATTGAAACTAAATCAAGTGCAGAATTATCATCCGTCGTGAAATATGTTCGTTCGGCCATGGTGCCACTAACTATTCTGGGGTGGGGTGCCAATACGTTGATTTCAGACACTGGTATTCGCGGTGTCACAATTATCAATAAATCCAGCTCATTTCATATCTTAACTGACGAATCAAATTTCAATCAACCAACAACTTCTCACATTTTGCCTAGGTGGAATAAGTCTGATGGCGAGGAACATGACTTTTTTGATTATTACACTGGTGAGGAAGCAAGAGTCTTAGTTGCCTGTGAATCTGGCACGCCACTCCCATATGCAATTAACCAATCATTGCAACAGCAACTAACTGGACTGGAATGGTTTAGTAGAATACCTGCGACAATCGGAGGTGCAATTTATAATAATATTCATGGCGGCACTCACTTCTTATCCGACCAAATACACTCTGTTTTAATTTTAAACGAAGATGGTAAAGAACAAACATTAACCCCATCAGGCATGGAGTTTTCCTACGATTACTCAAGATTTCATCATACAAAAGAAGTTATTCTTTCTGCAAAACTACTGCTTTATCAGGGAAATACTGAAAAAGCTAAATTGGCCGCAGTAACTTGGGCTCAAAAAAAACAACACCAACCTCAAAGATCATTGGGGTGCGTCTTTCAAAACCTTTCTCTTTCAGAACAAACAAAATTAAATCTTCCAACAAATAGCATTGGGTATCTCATAGACAAAGTGCTCCATTTATCGGGCTACACAATCGGCGGCGCTCAAATTTCCAAAAGTCACGCCGCCTTCATCGAAAATACTGGAGGTGCATCGTCTACAGATTATTTACAAATAATTGAACACATTCAAACAACAGCCAAACAAATTTGCGATATTATTCCAAAACCAGAAATTTTCTTCCGAGGTTTTACACAAAATGAACTTGCAAGAATTCATGTAACGTAACAAAAGGAGCTAGATATGTCACATTTTAAAATTACTGGCGGCGTCCCGCTGAAAGGTTCAGTCAGAATTGGGGGAGCAAAAAATGCCTCATTCAAACTTATGATCGCCTCGCTCCTTGCCCAGTCTGAATCCAGATTGCTTAATTTCTCACAAATTAGTGATGTTCATTTGGTGGGTAAAATCATTCAGTATTTGGGTGGAACAGTTCGCAAGGCAGGTGAACGGGCTTTATTTATTGACCCCAGCACACTGTCTGATTTTTTTATCGATCCTACTCATGGCGAACAAGGTCGATTTTCAACCATGTTTCTACCTGCCTTGCTGCATAGATTCGGCGAAGCCCGAGTGCCAGCTCCCGGTGGTGACAAAATCGGTAAGCGGCCCCTAGATAGGCATTTTGAGGGACTAACCGCATTGGGAGTTCAGATCAACTATAAAGATGGGTTGTTTATCGCAAAAACCCAAGGAATGCGCGGAACCCGGTATCGTTTCAATAAAAATACCCATACGGGTACTGAAACTCTCATTATGGCTGCCACCCTTGCAAGGGGTAAAACAATTCTAGAAAATGCGGCACTTGAACCAGAAATTGATGATTTAATATCATTTATCAACAAGATGGGTGGAAAAATTATTCGAAAACCTGGTCGAGTAATCGAAATAGAAGGTGTGAAGAATTTGCATGGTGCAATCCACAAACTTTTACCCGATCGAAACGAGGCGGTTTCCTATGCTTGCGCTGCATTGGCAACAAAGGGAGATCTGATAATTGAGAATGCGGTACCCAAACATTTGAAAGCATTTCTTAAAGCACTAGACAAAGCTGGAGGATCCTATGAGGTGGGAGACTATGGCATTCGATTTTATTACTCCAAGCCACTTCAAGCTGTTCAACTTACCACAGACATTGAGCCAGGTTTCATGACCGATTGGCAACCACTGTGGGCTACACTTATGACTCAGGCAACGGGAATAAGTACCATCCATGAAACCATCATGGCAAGTCGATTTCAATATATGGAAGAGCTAATCAGAATGGGTGCGCGTATTGAAGCTTTTCAACCACAAGTGAAAAATCCTGAATTACGCTACAATTTTAATTTACAAGACGATATAGCAAACGCTCAACATGCCGTTCGAATTTTTGGGCCTGTTGCGCTTAAAGCTGGTGATTTTCGTGTTAAAGATCTTCGCCATGGCGCTACCTTAGTGCTCGCAGCTATGACAGCGAAGGGCGTGAGTACTATTCATAATATTACTCAAATCGAACGAGGTTATGAAGATCTTGAACAAAGATTGCAATCTATGGGAGCTCAAATTTCTCTCGTTTCAGACTTGAGCTCTGATAATTAGTCAGTACAATAGAACTACAAAATCATGGGACCATTCGCAACTGCACTCGGAATTCTAATGCTCGCCTTTGTGGTGACAAGTATCTTGATTATTCCGTTTGTTAATTTGCTCTATCGATTAAAGTTTTTACGAGCACATCAGGTTACCACCGATGCATTTGGCAAACTAACTCCTATCTTCGACAAATTTCATCGTTCAAAAGCTGGAGTACCTGTCGGTGGCGGATTGCTAGTAATACTTGTTGTATCAATTTTATTTGCTATTACTATCCCACTTCTATCCCACTATGGTCGCGATATTACCAGTGTGTATCGCAATCTGAATGCGGAAATGTGCATAATTTTCTTTACGATGATTTCGTTTGGCTTACTTGGATTATATGACGATATTAAAAAGTTTTTTCGCTTTAAACCCGTTGGTTTTTTTGGTTTAACATTAAAATTTAAATTGATCATACAAATAATTCTTGCTTCCATAATTTCAATTCTGCTATATAAAACACTTGGCATCAATTTTATTCACATTCCATTTATTGGTATTATTCCACTGGGAGCACTTTTCGTCCCTTTCGCCACAATTACCATTGTCTCTTTTTCAAACGCTGTAAATGTTACTGATGGACTTGATGGACTCGCCTCCGGAAGTCTAATGATTTCGCTTTTTGGACTTTGGTTCTTATCGGCAGCCATCCTCGACGTTCCGCTGACGGTTTTCCTCGCGTTGTGGCTGGGTTCGCTCATCTCATTTTTATATTTTAATGTTTTTCCAGCTCGAATTTTTATGGGAGATGTTGGCTCATTGGCGTTTGGTGCAACACTTGCGGTTGTTGGCTTGTTGCTTGGAAAGGTAGTTGCTCTGGTTATTATTGGCTTTATCTTTGTGCTTGAAATTTCAAGCTCGCTCCTCCAGTTGATCTCAAAAAAGTGGCGAAAAAAGAAGATTTTCCCTGCTGCGCCAATACATCTCACGCTGCAAGCCTATGGCTGGGAAGAACCAAAGATAGTGCAAAGAGCCTGGCTTTTACAAATCATGCTCACTATTTTTGGTGTTTGGCTCGCCGTGCTGTAATTATTTCGCATGAAAAAAAGAAAATTGCTCCCAACTGGTCGATTGCTAAATCGTTGGCAGTCTCTATTTCTCAGCATATTATTTGTCTTACTAGCATTAGGCACATTATTCATGCTTGATATTTCTCTCGTAGAAAGCGCTGCGACTTTTGACGACCCGTATTATCTCTTAAAACAACATCTGGTTGGTTTAGTTATTGCTGGTATCTTTTTTTCACTTGGCATACTTGTAAGACCCAAAATTTGGATTCACTTTGGACCGTATGCCTATCTTTTTGGACTTGTTTTGCTTCTACTAGTATTTATTCCAGGCATTGGACTAGATTTAAATGGAGCAAGAAGATGGTTCGCCATTGGGTCATTTCGATTACAACCAGTTGAGTTTTTTAAAGGCGCCTTAATCATGTTTTTCTCTGGCTGGCTACATACACATAAACAGATTGTTCCTTTTCTGTTCGCCTTGATCTTTCCATCCATTTTCCTCCTCCTGCAACCAGATATGGGCTCATTACTGATTGTATTGGGTATTGCCGTTATTCTATTTTTTTTAGCAGGAGGAAAATTATCCACACTAGCAACTCTGGGAGGTGCGATGATTCCAATTTTGCTCATTCTGATAATTACTTCTCCGTATCGAATGCAGCGCCTAACCAGCTATATCAATCCTGACTCTGATCCACTTGGCGCCTCATTTCACATACGACAAATCACTCTAGCGCTTGGACGCGGTGGTTTGTGGGGAAAGGGCTTAGGAAATTCAAATCAAAAATATGCCTATATCCCCGAATCAACCACTGACTCAATCTTTGCGATTGTTGCCGAAGAAGTTGGTTTTGTTGGTTCAGTAACAATTATCCTGTTATTTCTTACTTTATTCTATAGTGGTTACCGAATCATCCAAACAAGTGATGCCCCCGATGCTGAACGTCTGTTGTCGCTTGGCATGCTTAGTTGGATAATGCTACAAACTACACTCAATCTTGCTGCCGTGGTAGGTTTGGTCCCATTAACAGGCATACCACTACCGTTTTTTTCTTACGGACGTTCTTCGCAGGTGATGACTCTCTTTGCATGTGCCATAATCATACGTACTGGAAATACTACTATAAAATCATGAAATTACTAATTACTGGCGGCCACCTCACTCCAGCGCTCGCATTTATTGACTACCTTCAACACAACCGTTCAGAGGTTTCCATTGTGTTCGTGGGCAGATTGTATGCAAGAAAGCGCTCAAAACAACCAGCTCATGAAAAAGAGGAAGTAGAAAAACGAAAAATTCCCTTTATTGCATTTGATTCAGGCAAATTAGTTACAGCTCACCCTTTTTTTCAGCTATTTCATCTCATTTTATTTTTCGTTACCATTCCGAAAGCAATTAAATTGCTATTGCAAATCAAGCCCACAAACTTACTAACCTTTGGTGGATATCTTGGCGTTCCTATAGCTATAGCGGCCTGGATACTACGAATACCCGTTGTGACTCATGAACAAACAAGAGGTTTTGGTCTTGCCAATCGTATCATTAGTTTTTTTGCAAAAAAGATCGCACTCGCACACTCAAGCTCAATGAAATTTGTAGATCTCACAAAGTCAGTCGTGGTTGGAAATCCAATCCGCATGGGGTTAGAACAAAATACCCCTGATAAACCAACTTGGTTTTCAGCAAAATTAGATCGACCAATTCTCTATATTACAGGAGGGTCTCAAGGTTCTGAAGTAATCAATACCACCATTCTTCAAATTCTCGAAGTCATCACAAAACATTGGCTGGTCATACACCAATGTGGTTCAGCATCAAATGAACGAAACTATTTAGAAGAGCTCACAAGATCGGCTCAAAATTTAACCACAAGTGCTCAAAAACGATACTATGTTCGAGAATGGATTGCTGACAAAGAACTAGCATGGATCTATCACAATGCCGGTCTAGTCATTTCTCGTGCTGGTGCAAATACGGTTGAAGAACTTATTCGGTTTGAGCTTCCCTCAATCTTAATTCCCCTTCCATTTGCACATCAAGATGAGCAAATGCAAAATGCTGTGGCGATGGAAAAAATTGGTGGAGCAATAGTACTGGAACAAAAACTGCTCAGTCCCAAACTCTTACTCCAGATGATCAGCCAATCGAAAAATCAACTTGAAAAGACTAGGAGTTCATTACAAAAACATCAGAAGAACACCAATACTTGCGAGCTCTTATTCAACCTAGTCAACAATGCCTAATATTCCTCAACTCCGATTTCAGATGCTTACTTCATTTTCCATTATTCTTGGAGTAATTATTTTATTTGGGCTTGCAACCACTCTACTAACTCCACAAAATATTTCTTGTCGAATTAATTCTCAAGCCGACTGTCCAACGGAAGTACAAGCTGATTTGTTATTGATTGTGGAAAGTCGCCTATTGTTTAACGACATACAGAAACAAATATTTGCACTAAATTCAATTAAAAGTAGATATGAAATAGTAAAACTATCAAAAAATGTGTGGGGCGACATCACAATTGTACTCAATCCCTTGGCTACTGCATACTCGCTCAAAACCAACAATGCTTTGTACAACGTAACCTACGAAGGAACGGTACTACCCACCTTGGAACCCCCCGATACCATTCTGCAGAACTCATGCATTCTCTATTTTACTAACGATAATGATCTGGCTCAATTTGTTTCCGAGCAAACTCCCTTGCTATCTGAAAATCAAATTAATCAAGAAGTTCACGAACAAATGACGGCTATCATAGAATCTCTTAAGTCCAGACAACTAAAATGTCTTAAAATCCAACCAGTCAATGAACAAACCTGGGTAATTTGGTTGTCTACCGTTGATCAAATTGTAATTAATCCAGCCGAAATTGATTCAAACCTCAACCGTCTATCGATACTACTAAATTCCACCCTGCTAACTGAAGAGCGCCCTGCGAATTCATACCTCGATCTTCGCTTCTCATTGCCGGTACTACGCAATTCACTCTAGATTTGCTATGCTTATAGATAGTATTCGTGTAGTATTTTATTGTAAATGAAATGGTATAACATATAACTATGGCAAGAGCCGATATTGTTACTGCAATTGATGTTGGAACTGACAAATGTGTGACTGTCATAGCTGCCATCGATAAGGAACTCCACTCAATCCGAGTGATGGGTGTGTCAGCCATTCCTTCCAGAGGTGTCAAAAAAAGTCAGATCATTGATTTGGAGCAAGTTCTCATCTCAGTCACCGAAAGCCTTGACTCAGCAGAACGTATGGCGGGGGTGGAAATCAAAAATGCGTATGTCTCAATTTCTGGTTCACACATTAGTTCTCTAAACTCAAAGGGCGTGGTAGCTGTGGCTGCGCCAGACCAAGAAATTTCAAATGATGATGTGACCAGGGTGATAGAGGCAGCAAGAGCAATTTCGCTACCTTCTGATCGTGAGGTTATTCATATTATTCCAAAATGTTTTTCGGTGGATTCGCAAGATGGAATTAAGGATCCGGTTGGCATGACTGGCGTAAGACTAGAAACCGAAGCCCACATTATCACTGGCCTTACTACAACGCTCAGGAATTTAGAAAAATGTATCTTAGATTTGGGTATAAATCTTGATGGCTTCGTTTTTTCTGGACTAGCCAGTGCTGAGGTTGTTATTTCAGAAACAGAAAAAGAATTAGGCGTTGTTGCGCTCGATATTGGGGCGGGTTCAACCTCAATGTGTGTCTATGTTGATGGCTCACTTGAATATTCGGCTAGTTTACCCATTGGAGCTCGCCACATTACTCAGGATGTTGCACTTGGTTGTAGAGTTAGTCTAGACGCTGCAGAAAAAATTAAAACCCACCTTTCTATGGATAATTTAAAACCAATTAATCCACATCCTGGTGAATCAAAACAGGATTTCAGTAAACGGAAAAAACAACATGACTCGCTACAGCTGAGCGATATTGGTGTAATAGATGAGAGTGAATTTATATCAAAAAAATCTGTAGTTGAGGGTATTATGGTGCCCCGAATGAAAGAACTAATCAATCTAGTTGGCGAACAATTGGAAAAAAAGAAACTTTTTGCATTGGTTCCTGCAGGTTTAGTACTCACTGGTGGTGGTGCTCAAACTGTGATGCTTACAGAAGTGGCCAAACACACACTCCAACTACCCGCTCGGATAGGGTTACCACAAGAATTACAGGGATTGACTAGTGACATCCATAGCCCAACATACTCAACAGCAATCGGTTTATTGGTTTATGGCACAAAACAGATGCAATCAACCGACAAAGCCAGTTTTAATTTCTCGAAAATGCCATTTGGCAAATTAACTGAATTTCCAGCCAAGGTAATCCAGTTTTTCCGATCCCTGGTACCATGATCGCTGACTAGTAGTTGATCTGCGGGACAGACGTGGTACACTTGCAAAAGTAATTCCATCTATACCAAACTATGGCATTAGTGAAACCAACCAATACCACCTTTGCAAAGATTAAAGTCATTGGAGTAGGGGGTGGTGGTGGCAATGCCGTAAACTCCATGATCGACTCTGGACAAATTCAAGGTGTGGAATTTATTAGTATTAACACCGACGCTCAAGCACTCCTCACCTCCAAAGCAGACACAAAGCTTCAGATTGGCAGCAATTTTACAAAAGGATTAGGCTCAGGAGCCGACCCAGATGTTGGCAAAACTGCGGCAGAAGAATCCTACGACAAAATTAAAGAGCTGCTCTTCGATACCGACATGGTATTCATTACTGCGGGTATGGGGGGTGGTACTGGTACTGGTGCCTCACCAATCATCGCGGAAATTGCAAAAGAGAGCGGAGCTCTAACAGTGGCCGTCGTCACCAAGCCTTTTACATTCGAAGGTGTACGCCGGATGCAGGCTGCAGAAGAAGGTATCGAGGGTCTGCGGGACAGTGTGGATACCCTAATAGTCATTCCTAATCAAAGATTAATGGATATTGTAGACAAAAAAATGACTCTTCTTGACGCTTTTCGCCTGGCAGACAATGTTTTAGGCCAAGGCGTACAAGGCATTTCCGATCTCATAACCGTGCCTGGATTAATTAATGTTGATTTTGCTGATGTCAAAACTGTTATGGCAGAATCTGGCTCAGCTCTCATGGGTATTGGCGAGGCCACAGGAGAAAATCGAGCTACGGCTGCTGCCAGAATGGCCATTGCATCACCACTCCTGGAAATCTCCATCGAGGGAGCAAAAGGAATTTTGTACAACATTATTGGTGGCAGCGATTTAACGATGACCGAAGTTTCGGATGCATCAAATATTATTGCCAATGCGGCAGATCCAGACGCAAACATTATTTTTGGAGCAACTATTAATGAAGAGATGGGTTCAAAAATTAAAATTAGTGTCATTGCCACGGGTTTTGATGAAAAACACATGAAATACACTGCGGGTGCTCGACCCTATTTTGGGGCGTATAGCAAAGATTCAAATCAACGCTTAACTCAAAGCCAATCCCAAGATTCACCACCATTGATAGATCGGGCTCCAAGTGGCTTTGTACAACCAGTCACCGTATCTCAACTCAATCAACAAAGTCAGTCAATATCCGACGATGATCAAAACGATCAATCAATTGGCCCATCAAAAGACGTTTTTAAGCCGACCGCTCCAGATTTAAATGATGATTTCTCTGACGATTTTGAAATTCCCGCATTTTTAAGAAATAATAAAAATAAATCTTAGAAACAAAATTACTCCAACTCTTGTGGAGTTATACTTTCATGTAAACCATTTTTGTAGTGTGCGCGATTACACAAATTTCTAACGAAGCTAAAATCAATTACACCAAACAAAGAATTGAAATAATCGGTATATTCATTATTTTACCTACGAAAAAGCGCCGATTGGTTTTACCACATCGGCGCTTTTAAATTCATGTTCTTAGCTTTAATTAAAACACTCTCTGTTTAATAAACCAGGCCAATCCTGAGAGAAATATACTTACGCTTGCCACCGCTTCTCCAGCATTAACACCAGTATCAATTGGTTGATGTGGTTCTACCGGTCTTCCATCACGATAGATCACCACAGTTCTGACCTCAGGTGTAGGAGTGACAGTAGGCGTTGGTGTAGCTGTAGCACTTGGATTAGGTGTTACTGTAGCGGTAGGCGTTGGTGTTACAGTCGCGGTTGGTGATGGAGTAACCGATGCGGTTGGGCTGGGGGTTACAGTAGCTGTAGGAGTTGGCGTAGCAGTTGCAGTTGGAGACGGAGTGGCAGTCGCCGTCGGGGTAGGAGTAGCAGTGGGACTTGGGCGACACTGTAGATCCTCTGGGTTGCTTGGCAAACGACAATGACCAGTTCTTGTTATTGGATTAGTACCAAAGTAACAAACTAAATTACTTGGACACTCCTGGTTTGTTCTGCAGAGCGAGTTACATTCTGGAACTGGAGTAGGCGTTGGTGTATTCGTTGGAGTTGCGGTTGGAGTTGGTGTACTTGTAGCCGTTGGGGTAGGTGTATTAGTAGGCCTAGGGGTTGACGTTGGAGTTGGTGTAGGCGTACTTGTAGCCGTTGGGGTAGGTGTCGCTGTGGCTCCAGGAGGAGTGACGGTTGGCGTTGGTGTACTTGTAGCCGTTGGGGTAGGTGTCGCTGTAGCTCCAGGAGGAGTGACAGTTGGCGTTGGTGTACTGGTAGGTGTGCTTGTAGGTGTAGGCGAGGGTGGAACTATCGGTAAAGTTAATAACTGCTGACATTGGTTACTACAACTTCCCAAGAAGTATTCATTGTTTACTGGTTGGGCTGGTACCCAACCTACATTCCAACTACAGACGTTTAGTTCAGCTCCATCAGCTCGTACAAGATGAATATTAACAATGATTTGCAGCTTTTCTTGAGGAGTAAAATTGGCATAAAAACTTCGAGGGATAATACAGGTGTATGCACCATAGGTACAACTGTCTTGCCAGTCGCCCGCAGTTCCATTATCATTCAATTTTCGATATTTAATCATTGGTTTCAACGGAGAATTCGCAAATACATCTCTCTGAAGAGAAACATGAACGCCATCGTCCATAAATTCCGCTCCAAGCGCTCTAGTTGGACAATATGCTGGGATGTTGCATGATTCACCTGTAAAGCCAGAAACTGTACATCCAGGAGAAGTACAAGTGGCATGGGCTAAATTACCCAATACAATGCCACTACACTTTGTAGTTTGTCCACCCGCTACTATCTGATTAAAACCTAAATCAAGCTGATAACCTCCGCATCGAGGTGGAGCATTTGTCAGGGTATATTCAATTCTACGGGGTGAAGTATCACCTGCATTGAAATGGAAGGTTGATGTTTCTTGAGTAAACTGGATTCTTTCACCAGTAACGGTATGAACATACCATTGTAAGGCACACTGTCCATTATTACTCGGGTTTCCACCACCATCTTGACCCGTAGCCAAAGGACAGAAGAACTTTAATCCATCTATAGCAACATCTGTGGCTACCGTTACGGAGCTGGGAGGAACTAAATCAAAAAATCCAGTATAAGAAGCAACATCAGGATTGTAACTTTCACCCACTGCTGTGATTCTCCACTCACCGTCTTGATTTGAACAACGAGCGTTACTGCCATAGATAGCCTGCACCTTTTGTGGGGCAGTGTTGGCAACTCCCATTTTTTCTAGCAAGATTGAACCAAACGTTGAGGCAAAAATTCCACCAATTAAAGAGAATACCGCTACAACCAGCAATCTTAATCCTGCCACAGGCTTTTTAGCTTGGGAGGAATAAATTATGATTGGTTGTTTTGTTCTATTTTGCATTACGTTTACTCTCTTGTAGATATGAATTATATGATATTTTTTGTATTTGATTAGATATCTTTTATATCTTTTGCGCATTGTAGTACCTAGTTATAATAATGTCAATACTAATTATTATAGGTACCTTTACTAGTATCTCGGTTGACTCTTTGCTTGCTTATTGCGATACTATGGAAATTCAATGTCAAAAACCAATCATCAATCTACTACAAGTGTCCGGCTAGACAAGCTTCCATCTGCGCCCGATTTTGCTTCTCTTGAAGAACTCGTACAATCTTACTGGAGTGAAAACGATTCGTTTCGCGCTTCGGTAGATTTTAGGAATAAGAAAAAACAATACGTTTTTTATGATGGACCTCCATTTGCTACTGGTATGCCACATTATGGCCACCTACTTGGATCAACTAGTAAAGATGTCATAGCACGATACTGGACGATGAAAGGATTTCGAGTGGAGAGAGTCTGGGGTTGGGATTGTCATGGTCTACCAATAGAAAACATGATTGAACAAAAATTGGGAATTACGGGAGGTAAGCGCGAGATTGAATCAAGAGGCATTGATACTTTTAATGAAGCTTGTCGATCTGAAGTTCTGCGATTAGACCAAGAATGGGAAAAGATTATCTCTCGGTTGGGACGCTGGGTTGATTTTGAACATAGCTATAAAACCATGGATCGTTCATATATGGAATCAGTCTGGTGGGGATTCTCAGAACTCAACAAAAAAGGATTAATATATCAAGGTAAACGCGTTATTCTGTACTGTTCTCGTTGCGCTACGCCCCTCTCCAACTTTGAAATTGCCATGGATAATAGTTACGAAACTATTACGGATACGGCTACAACTTATAAATACCCAATAGTGGGTCAGACAGCTACCTATATTCTTGCTTGGTCAACCACCCCTTGGAACAAAATTGTGACTCCCGCACTAGCGGTACATCCAGAGTTGGAATACGTTCAAGTGGTTCAAAATAATGAACACTATATTTTGGCTCGTTCAACCCTGGCAATGTTAAATGATCTGCCATATACGATAGAAAAAAGTTTTACCGGCAAAGAATTAACTGCGCTAAAATTTACTCCTCATTATGATTTTTACCCAAAGCGTAAAACTACTGAAAAGGTTGGTGTGATTGTTGCTGATCCATTTGTGACCGCTGAGGAAGGTACGGGCGTAGTAACGCTAGCAGTTTATGGTGAAGATGATTTTCGAGTCATGAAAGCCGAACACATTCAAATGGCTGAACATATCGACGAAGAAGGAAAAATAAAAGATGAGGTAAAACCTTGGGCTGGTTTATCAATTGCGGAGGTCAATCCCCTAGTTAATCAAGAATTACTCTCCAGAAATCTGCTCTATTCTGACAGACCCCACACCCACAGTGTACCAGTTTGCTACCGTTGCAGTACACGACTCTATTATGCTCCAGTGCCAGCTTGGTTTATTGATGTCCATAAACTCAAACCAAAATTATTGAGTGAAAATCAAAAAATGAACTGGTATCCAGATCATTTAAAAAATGGTCGTTTTGCAAAAGGGCTTGAAAATGCTCCCGATTGGAATATTTCACGTTCCAGATACTGGGGAACACCTATGCCAGTTTGGCAAGCCTCTACTGGAGAACAACGCGTAATAGGCTCGATTGCAGAACTCCAAACCTGGGCAGTCGACCAAAACGCAGTAAAAAATATAAGTGATTTGCATCGACATCACGTGGACCGAATTGAGGTTTGGGTGGATGAAGCTAAAACGATTCGTGGTACAAGAATACCTGAAGTATTTGACTGCTGGGTAGAATCTGGATCAATGCCGTATGCATCCCGTCATTACCCTTTTGAAAATAAGGAATTGTTTGATGCAACGTATCCTGCTCAATTTGTCAGTGAGTACATCGCTCAAACCAGAGCCTGGTTTTACACTATGCACGTGATGTCAGTCGGAATCTTTGACAAAATGGCGGTAGAGAACACTCTCACCACTGGCACAATTCTCGCTGCTGACGGTAGCAAAATGAGTAAATCAAAGAAAAACTTCCCTGATCCAATGGAAGTTATTCATAAATATGGAGTAGACAGCCTTCGTCTCTATCTTATGAGTTCGTCAGTTATGAAGGGTGAAAATAGCAACTTTAATGAAAAAGAGGTTTCCGATATTCGCAAGCGAGTTTTCCTCATCTGGTGGAATGTATTCTCCTTCTACCGCTTGTATGCGCAACCGGCGGATCAGCCATCCAAACCCACCGCTCCAAAACACGTCATGGATCGCTGGATACTTAGTCGTACTCATTCATTAATTCTCCAAGTAACTACTTATTTGGATTCCTACGACGTCGTTCGGGCCAGTCGAACACTCATAGAATTTGTGAGTGAACTTTCAACCTGGTATATACGCCAAAGTCGCGATCGTTTCCGAAATACTGAAACAAGAGAAGAGAGTTGCCAATTACTTGCTTCGGTTTTAATTACATTGTCACAACTAGCTGCACCCCTAACTCCCTTTTTCAGTGAATTAATCTATCAAAATCTCATCAACACCGACGTTAGTCTGCATATGACAGATTGGCCACTTAAAACACAATCTCTAGTCGATACTGATCTTGAAAAAAATATGCAGTTAGTTCAAAAGATTTGCGAAAAGGCTCATGCCATCAGAAAAGAAAAGGCAATTAAAGTTCGTCAGCCTCTAGCAACTTTACTAGTTAAATCATCTGCAAACCAGCTAAGCGATGAGTTGGTTGAAATTCTCAAACAAGAATTAAATGTCAAGGCAGTTGACTGGAAAATGAGCGCTGAAGAAGTTGAGGTTGAGCTTGATATAACCCTCACCCCAGATCTGATTGCAGAAGGTCACGCCAGAGAAATAATTCGTTCGATTCAGGGATTACGAAAAGAAGCAGGCTTGAGTATTGATGCTGAAACGATTGTTACTCTACCAACCTGGCCAAAAAGTTGGCAGTCAGAAATTGAACAAAAAACAAAAACTAAACTCAAGCAGGGACCTTCACTTCAAATAACAACAGAACCACTCGAATGAACCGTTGGTTTATACCCAGTATCCTCCTAGTCATAAGCAGCATTAGTGTAGTTTTCATTAATTCATTAGTGCCAGAATTAACTACGAAACATCTTCTCACAATTTTTCTCGGTTTCTCTGTTTTTGTTGCAACTGCACGCTTGCCGATTCAACAAGTATTCAAACGTCCCTGGCATCTATATCTATTTGCCTGCATCCTACTGCTGATTCCATTACTTCTACCAGTACGGATTAGGGGTACATCCCGTTGGATTCCAATCATTGGATCGTTTCGTCTCCAGCCTTCACAGCTTGCTTTTGCACTAATAGGAATTTCTCTTAGTAGTCTGACTGTCAAATTCTCCAGAGATAAAATACAAAGCATAAAAAGTACTGCTAAACAATTAGGCCTGGTTGCCATACCCACATTTTTAATTGCCGTTGCGCCAAACTTGGGTACGTCGGTATTTTTCTTTTTTTGCATGAGCATTATTATTTTTTTCTCTGGCATACCTTGGAAACATATAGCATTCTTACTCGGAGTAGGGGCTTGCTTCAGCTATTTTGCTTGGCTGTTTCTTTTGCAACCATACCAACGACAAAGAATTACGACATTTTTGCAGCCAGAAGAAGCAAGTCAAAATGAAACATATAATGTGCGCCAATCGCTGATTGCGATTGGCGCCGGTGGTTTATCTGGTAGTGGCTTCGGCAAAGGCAGTCAATCACAACTGAGATTTTTACCAGAAAAACATACTGATTTTATCTTTGCGGCATTTTCTGAAGAATTTGGATTTATTGGCTCGGCTTTATTGGTACTGATATATGTAGTGTTAAGCCTGTATCTTCTCAAGGAGAGCTACAGCATCCAATCATCAGAACAAAAATATTTTGTGCTTTTCGCAGCTTCAATTGTATTCTTTCAAGCGATGATCAACATATCTACAAATATTGGTTTAATTCCGGTTACTGGCATAACATTACCATTCTTCTCATATGGGGGCACATCATTTATTGCATTTGGTCTTATACTTGGCATGGCTCAAAATTGTATCCAACAAGAAAAGCGATATCCGCTCCTTCATATTGTGTAGCTTGCCAAGTCGTCGTATAATACCCCCCTATGTCATACGCAGTTGTTCAGCTTCAAGGTAAGCAATTTATTATCGAACCAGGCACTATTATTGAGGTAGATCGTCTAGATTCTGAAGAAAAAAAAGCGGTAGAAATTACCGACGTACTCTTACTTGTTACCGACAAAGAAGTGCTTGTAGGTACCCCTACAGTTTCAAAAGCAAAAATAAAAACAGAGTTTGTTAAAGATTTGCGAGGTGAAAAAATCAGAGTTGCCAAATACAAAGCCAAATCTAGATACCGTAAAGTAAGAGGCCATCGCCAGGATCTTACTCAGATTAAAGTTGTGAGCATTGAGGCGAAGTAAAGTATCTTCTCATGTCTTCACCAGCTGTCCAACATTTTTTTCTACTTGGTTCCACTCCAGAACTATCTTGGTTAGAGCTTAATCGCACATTTCCGGATGTTTGCGGTTTAATTAGAATATCAAATCAACTAGCTGGTTCAAGAATATTACCACCGCATATAACTGCCACCAAAGTGCTAGCTTCTCTGGGAGGAATTGTAAAAATTGCTGAAGTTGTTTCCGAACTGCCAGATAGTGACGAACTAATTGTTTCAGAAATTGTAACCTTCTTAAATCAGGAGGAAAACCGAGTTCATTTTGCTTTAGCCGAGTGGGGTAGGGATCATTTACCAAAAATTGAACCCCAGCTAATTAAGGAGCGTCTAACTCAAGAAGGCAAGTCTGTTCGATACCGCACGGGATCAAGAACTGGTTTATCAGCTGCTATTTTACTGCATGAATCTGACCTGCAAGAACTAATTGTTATCTCGACCAATGTTGGCACGTATCTCGCTAAAACCAGCGCCGTTCAAAATATCGACCAATGGCAAATTGAAGATAGAGCTAAACCATTTGCCCAACACGAAAGGGGATTGCTACCTCCTAAAGTTGGCCGCATGATGGTAGCTATTGCATTAGGCAAAACTATTTTTGATACTGACGACCAAAAAAGTGCACTTTCGCTCTGGGACCCATTTTGTGGCTCGGGTACTATTTTATTTGAAGGTCTCTTACTTGGCATACCAACTGTTTATGGCAGTGATATTGATACCGAATCAATCGAGGGTACGGAAAAAAATTGGCAGTGGTTTAAACGAGCTTTCCAAGATCATCTGGCTGATAAGCAGCAATTAATCCCATTTCAATCTGACGCGACTAATGTGCAAACCCCACCATTTACTTCATCGAGTATCTCAATGATTGTAACTGAGCCATTCTTGGGAAAACCAACACCCAATTTCAGGCAAATTGTAAATATTCAATCTGGCCTAGAAAGAATGTACAAAGGTATGTTTAAAGAATGGAAGCAATGGCTAAAGCCCGGCGCTTCTATCGTATGTGTTTTTCCTAAATGGCAAATTTCGGGAGAATACAAACAAAAAACGTTTGATTTACATCGATTAATTGACTTTCTCAAGCCAATAGGCTACACTACTGCGTCTGAACCAGTCGTGTACGCACGACCGGGAGCAGTAGTCCAAAGAGAAATTTGGCATTTTACGTACCAAAACAATTAACACACTATGTCACACGTTAAAGCATCTGGAAAAGTCGCCCAACACTCACAACGAAAACGCAAAGGTCTCCGCCTTGGTCTTAAGAAAAGTGGTGGACAAGTTGCGGTAGCTGGCAATATTTTAATTCGTCAGCGTGGAGCAGTTTATCAACCCGCTAAAGGAGTAGGGATGGGTAAAGACCACACCCTTTTTTCTTTGGTAGATGGTGTGGTTACCTTTGGCAAGCGCCGAGGAAAAACTACCGTCAGTGTCCTCTAATTGATTTTTTCCCTTTGATTCAGACATGCATTTCTCCATAAGTTATGTAATACTTATTGCATGTCAAAAGATGTGTACCAACTGCTCGATATAACTTTGTTGCAACCCAACCCATTTCAACCGAGGGGTAAGATTCATGAGGAAGAAGTTTCTGAGCTCGCCGAATCTATTAAGTCATACGGCATTTTGGAACCAATTGTGGTGGCACACACTCCCGCGGGTCATCAAATTATTGCTGGTGAGCGTCGCTGGCGCGCTGCTCAACTAGCCGGTCTTTCGGAGGTTCCAGTCATTATCCGAGAAACTACACCCAAGGGCATGCTCGAAATGGCTTTGATAGAGAATGTCCAAAGAATAAATCTTAATGCAATTGAGAGAGCCAAGGCCTTTCAGCAATTATTGCGGGATTTTCGTTATTCTGCAGTTGAACTGGCTGGAAAAGTTGGCAAATCAGAGGCATTTGTCAGCAACTCACTCCGCCTACTTAATCTGCCAGATGCTGTAAAGGATGGTGTGGTGGGCAAACAGATCACCGAAGGTCACGCGCGCGCACTTGCTGGTCTTGAGGATAAAAAACTGATCATTGAGGTTTACAAAAAACTATTAAAAGAAAACGCTAGTGTCCGCCGAGCAGAAGAATTAGTCAGACAGGTAAAACAAGCCAGCGAGTCAAAAACTACAACTGCACCAGGAAAAAGAATTAAGGTTGATCCCGCCCTAGTTTCTCGCTGGCAAAAAAGTTTTGAAGATTTTTTAAGTCACTCTTCTCCAAAAGTAAACTTATCTCGATCAACAAGACAAACCAGACTAACCGTCACTCTCAGGGGGAATCTAGAAGAAACTCAAAAAGATTTAGAACAAATACTACAATTAGTGCAAAAACACTAGTAGTCTATTTCTTTTATGATACCAGCGGCTTTTGGTGGCCAATACACAAAAAAGGCTCTACCCACAATTTCATCAATGGTGATTGGACCCCAAGCTCTGGAGTCGCTTGAATATGGTCGGTTATCTCCAGAGACAAAGTATTCGTTCTGTTCCAGAATAATCACTTTGTCTCGAGTGTATTGGCCAGGATAAGTATCATACCCGGAGGGAATATAGGTTTCCTGCAACTTGGCATTATTCACATAAATACCGTTGTTTTTTACTTCAACTTGATCACCTGGCAAACCAATAATTCGTTTAATAAAATCACAGCCAGTTCCCTCTTGGCAGTGAGCTTCTGGTGGTGCATGAAAGACAACGACTTCGCCTCGCTTTGGAGCTCTAAAACGGTAACTAATTTTGTCTGTTAACACATATTCGCCACTTTGAAAATTTGGCACCATCGACTGACCATTTACTTGATGAGGTTGCATAAAGAATAGATAAACTACCAGAAACAGCGAAAAACCAATAACCAAGGTTTCTGTCAGGTCAATAACAAGACTACCGAGTGAAGCAAAAAATCTCGACATAACAATGTAGTATGCTTTTTTTCTTTAATTCTTGCAACCCACAAACTCTCAGCAAAAAGGCTATAATACCTTCATGGGATACTCGGGAAAAGTCTTTTCAGGTTTTAGTTGGCAAACAACTCTGAGAGTGGTGTTAATTGGCGTAGGTTTTATTCGCATTTTTATCCTTGCAAGACTGCTCGCTCCAGAAGATTTTGGTACCTTCGCCATCGTACTAATTTCACTAGGATTGCTTGAAGCAGTAACAGAAACAGGCATTAACCTGACCATTGTGCAATCGAAACATCAAATTGAGTACTTTATTGACACAGCCTGGATTATTTCAATCATTAGAGGAGCGATCATCAGCGCCCTGATGATCGCCTCAAGTTTTTTGATTGCACAGTTTTATCAAAAACCTGAACTTGTACTCATGATTATACTTACCGCAGTCGTACCCCTTATTAAAGGTTTCATTAACCCAACTGTAGGCTCGTTGCATAAAAATTTTCAGTTTTCTACTCAGGTTTTTTTTCAATTTAGTCGATACGCTGCCGAAGCGCTGTTGGCAGTATTCCTCGTCTTGCTCTGGCCGAGTGTCTGGTCCTTAGTCATAGCACTCGTTGCTTCAGCCATCTTTGAAGTTGGGATTTCAATGATCTTTTTTCACCCCAGACCAAAATTTCGCTTCCAGATGGCTAGAGCTCGAACCATTTTGCAGAATTCCAAAACGCTTACCTTGCAAGCCCTTTTGTCATATTTAGTGGAAAATATTGACGACCTACTCGTCGGCAAGACTCTTGGACCGTATATGCTCGGCTTGTATCACAATGGTTATGCACTAACTCACAAGCTACTGTATGATTCCGCTAAATCTGCCAGCTATGGTTTGTTACCGACATATACCAAGTTAATTGATGACCCAGCAAGACTTAAACGGGGTTTATTACGCTCAACCGTATTCTTTGGCGGTTTGCTAATTTGCGGAGCAATTGCGATCTCATTACTAGCAAAACCAGTTGTACTGCTAGCACTGGGTGAAAAATGGCAGAGTATCGTTCCAATTATTGGCATTTTGGCGCTTGCTGCATTATTACAATCTATTTCGACTTTACTCAGCACTTTCTTATACGCTACAAAAAAATATCGTGGCATCACCCTTGGCTTGATCATCCAGGTGATAATTTTGATTACTTCACTGTGGTACCTCAGTATTCAATTTGGATTAATCGGCGCAGCTTGGTCGATCGTAATCGCGCGATTGGCTGGATTGCCATTCCTAATTTGGGCTGTACTAAAAAAATAATCAACAATCATGCAAAAAGTTCCATTAAGCGTTCTGATTCTTGCTAATCAGCAGTCGCCCCAACTTACGACTGCAGTAAATAGCGTTGTTTTTGCCGATGAAATCATTGTTATTGATACCTCTGGAACAGAGACTATTACGTTTCCAAAACCTATTCCTGCTATCATCAAGCGGGTTAAACCCATTACAAGCTTTGCGGCAACAAGAAACCAGTCTCTTACATTCGCGCACAACGATTGGGTTTTTTTCCTTGACTCAGATGAGGTATGCGTCTGTCCAAAACCTGATGAGTTAATTCCCATGCTCCAAAAAGATTATTCTGGCTATCAGGTCAAAAGAGTTGACTATTTTCTGAAGAAAGTTATGCGCTATGGAGAAACCGCAAAATCATGGCCAACCCGTATAATAAAAAAAACAGACTGTGTGTATGAGAACAATGTTCATGAACAAGTAATTTGCAAGGGCAACATACAGGTAATAAATCCGGTAATTCTGACTATTAAACATTTTCCTCATACTTCAGTACAAAGTTTTTTTGACAAAATTAGCTGGTACAGCAAGCTAGAAGCGGAACAAAGAAAGACGTCTATATGTAAACTTATATTTGAACTTTTCGCCTTTCCCACAGGCAAATGGATAATCAATGTAATTTTTAATAAAGGACTTTTGGATGGATATCGAGGCTTACTCTATGCCACTCTGATGAGTTATCACTCCCTATTTGTACGTTTATTTCAACTAGAAAAACATGTAACCAAAAGACATCGTGATTGATTTTCTTGTACTACTACTATTACCATTAGTTTTGCTTGGACAATTGCTACGTTTTGAACCCGTCGGCGGTTTTAGTTTGTTTCCTCACGATGTCGTGATTGGTTTAATTCTACTATTCGTTCTGTTTCACAAAACTCAAAGACACCTTTTCGTACCCTTTCTGCGTTTCATCAAAACATCTTGGTTGATTTTCATCTTTTGGACACTTTTTGCTTCTTGTTTCCAAATATTGTTTTTTGATGAATCTGCGTATTTGTTGCTCTACATTTTTCGAACTGGATTCTATCTATTTTTCCTCAGCTGGTTTTTTTATTACTTACGAGGATCAAACTTCAAAACTATTGTGTTCTACTCAATGGGAGGAGTATTCTTTTCAATTATTACACTGGGCTTGTACTTGATTTTTCCAGATCTTAGAGCATTAAAAAGCCTTGGCTGGGATGACCATTATTATCGAGCCGTTGGCACCTTACTTGATCCAAACTTCACTGGAATTATTATTGTCGTAGCGCTCTTAAATAGTATACGTGCATTCGGTATTAGATCAATGAAATCAATAGTCGCACCATACTTACTTATTGGTCTGCTAACAGTGTCGTTGGGTCTGACATTTTCGCGAGCTAGTTGGCTAACTTTCGGTTTTAGTCTGGGCATAATTCTCATTCCAATACTACATGAACTTAAAATGCAATTTTGGAAAACTCAGATATTCAGACTGATGTTGTTTAGTCTTGTAACATTGATTATAACTATTGTAGTAGCTCCAAAACCCGGTGGAGCAGGGGTTGATTTATCCAGAAACGCATCTGTCATTGCTCGTCAACAACACGATAGTGCTTTACTTCCTACTCATCCATTTCGCCTACTGGTTGGCGGGGGATTATCAACCTCTCCCAATTCAGAACTCACGTATCATGCTAGACTTCCCAATAATCTAGGTATGACAATCCTTGCTTTTTCTGGCATTATAGGTTTAATTGCTTTTCTGTGGGGATTGTCTCAATCCTTCAAAATACTAATGAAGAGCTATCCACTTCTGTTGATACCCATCATTGCATTACTCTTCTTTGCCCAATTCAATGCGGCACTAACCGAACCATTTGTATTGTTGATTTGTGGAATGCAATTGACGGCGCTTACAACAGAAAAAAAACTTTTTAAATACCTTGCTTGATTTAAAGTTTGTAATTCACACGTAATTCTTGTTCAAAAACGTTATTTGCCTTATCTGTTATCACTATCGTAAGAAGGTTTTCACCTTCATTGAGTTGTATTTGGTAAGAAAAACTACCATCTGGCCGGGCAAATAAAAAACGATCATTGATTGCGACTTTTGCATTTTGCTCCGTCAGTCCAGAAATTGTGAAAGACTTGTTATCTTTACCCACCACCTGCATTCCATCTTGAATTGTTTCTGAAAAAGCCAATGAAGGAGCTTGGGTATCAAGAGTAATAACATATTCTTTTGAAAGATTAGATTCATTTCCTGTGGCATCCTTTGAGAATGCTTGCAAATAGTTTTCACCTTCTTGAAGATCAATACTTTGCTTAAATATCGCATCATCGGATGTAGTAAGGTCAGCGATTTGGTTTCCATTCAGCACTATCAACACCTGGCTTTTTGCCTCGGCAAAACCGCTCACTTCGATTTGTCGAGTATTTGTTGCCGTGGGAGGTGAGTTGAAAATTGGGACTTGTGGGGGAATAGTATCTTCTTGTCCAAATACCGCGTCACCATCCACAATACTCGCAAGTAAACGTGGCGCATTGGGAAGTATGATAAAAAGAAACAATAATAGCAAACCAAGAGCAATTAGACTCCAAGTCATGGTTTGTTTTAGTAATCTGTCATGTTCTCGTTTAACAATTCTTGACGTAGTTGGAGATTGTCTCATAGGCGGATCGTCTGTATATACTACTCGATAATCTGATTGTTTCATCTGAGCCGAGAGGGGGATTCGAACCCCCGACCTACGGTTTACGATACCGCCGCTCTACCAACTGAGCTATCTCGGCGCCTCGGGACTTCAGCAACCCTCTTGATATCGTCATTTTACCGCGGAAAAAGAAAATTGACTATGGGGTTATTTCGTTGCAACTACTTCCACCAAGTGATCAATAAGATAGGTTTGTCCACCTTCGCCCCCAAAACCAAACAGTAGTTTTTCGTCATATTCCTCAACTTCCTGCACTACAAATCCTGCTTTTTCTAAATGTGAAGACATTGTTTCGGGGGTATGAAAATATCGTTTTTCCCACGATTTAATACCACCAGCATCGTCGTAGTGGGGGATTGCTGTAATCATAGTTTCCGGAGAAAATACAACTGGTTTATCTTGGGGAATATTAGATACAGCTCTCACCACAATAAACAATTTCCCCCCATTCTTGAGCATTCTAAATAATTCCGAAAAAGCGCTGTCTAACTCGCTTGCTGTTAAGTAGTGGAATATTAAACGCGCATAGATAAAATCAAAAAAATTGTCTGGATTGGGACTTTTTTCCCTCACATCCTCTAGAACTAGCGTTACCCGATCAGAGACACCAATATCATCAATAAATGCCTGAGCTTCTGTAATACCTTTTTCATCTATCGTTGTGGCATAAATTGTTGCAGAGGGGTGACTTAACGCCATTTTGGCCTCTGCTTTACCAGCGGTGCTAATCCCTACTGAAAGTATTTGATAATCTTCTTGAGTTCCAACTGCATCTCCCAAGAGTGAAAGACCTCGCTCCTCACTAATTGATGACTTTTCAATTCGATCGTTCATATTTTTCTGGTAGAAGTATCCTTCGAATGGTATCTAAGAACTAGGTAATGTCAAGATCTATTTATTTAACAAGTCTTTATCAAGAATGTATATGAGATTTTGATATACTCATATTGATGAAAGTTTTAATGATTTTATTCGTGCTTACTATGTTGGTTGTATTTGGATTATTTTTATATACCTGGCAGAGGCTCCATAAAAAAATCAACATTCATGCTCAAAACTCAGAAAAAGAGCTTCCTCCAGGGTTAATGGCCCAAACTAGATATACTACTAATCCAAGCAACCAAAAGATTGCATACTGGTATTTTCCAGTAAAAAACGCCAGGGCTGTGGTTGTACTTATTCACGGATACAGTAATCCTGGCGGAAAATCACAAATGCTAGATCACGTGGCATATCTGCACGAAGCCGGGTACTCATCGGTCGCATTAGACCTGCGTTCTTTTGGAGAGAGCGAAGGTAATAAAATGACCCTGGGCGTCAATGAGTGGCGAGATGTAGAAGTGGTATATGATGCAATTAAGCTACTGCCAGAAAATATGAATCAAAAAATAGGCTTCTTTGGTATCTCCATGGGAGCATCGACAGCAATTATGACCGCAGGAAAAACTAAGAAAGGCGACTTTTTAATTGCTACAGTTCCATATGCGGATTTTCGATCGGCATTTTATGCTCAAATTAATGCAGCAGGATTTCCTCCAACTGTTATCTACCCTCTAATGAGAATCGCGGCGAAGTTTGAACTTGGAAAAAACTATGAAAATTTTGTTCCACTCAAGGTTGTAAGTAAAATAAACATACCAACATTGTATATATCAGCCAAACGTGATGAAGAAGTCAGTAGCCAAGACGCAAAAACTCTTTACGATTTAGCGAATGAACCAAAAGACTACTGGGAAGTCGATAGTCGTCACGATATTTATAACGAATATCCTCGTGAGTTTAAGGAAAGAATTCTGACATTTTTACAGAATTCAGTCGAGTGAAACCTTCTCTGTGAGCGGGATACGGGAGTCGAACCCGCTTCTCATCCTTGGGAAGGATGCATACTACCGCTGTACTAATCCCGCAAATATGCGTTGATTGTAACAAGCAAATCACTTAAAACCAGAACCGAATCATCGATCATTGAGTGTCAGACGCAGAATCTTGCTGTAAGTTAGCAGTAATTTCATCTTTGGTTACAAGAACACCAGATGAATCTAAAGCAGCGCCAGCAGCAGGGTGCCGTTTGGCCTCAATCAATTGCTGAACCGCAGCATCATTTGAGCCATTAGGAAATATTCTATCGATAACTGCTAGAGGCAATTTAGTAATATCTAGTCCCATAATTGCTAGGTCATTAAAGTCGTAGACTTCAGGTGATTTTACTCCATGACTAGCTTCTACTCGGGTTCCGGTTATTTCCATAATAATTTTCTTTCTATTATATTAATACATTTTTAAAGCTACTCATACTATCGCAAAAAGCTATTCACCTGTCAACACCTCACCTTGATATTGGCAGAAAAGCACTTGTCCCGTATAATTCACAACACATTAAAATAATGGCCCCGTGGTGTAGTGGTTAACATGTCTCCCTGTCACGGAGAAGATCACCGGTTCGATCCCGGTCGGGGTCGCCAAAATGCGTTAAGTTAACTCTACTAGAAAGCTCTCACGTGAGTTGAGTAAAAAAGTACGATCAACAGCATTCTTGTCATAATCAAAACCTGTTTGGTTAAACAGCAACTCTTTAAACTCACTCCTAGTTTCTACGCTACTTGCGATTGCCATTACTTGCTGACGACCATCCTGATATTTTTCTCTCAAACTTGTCCCATTTCCTATGCTGACTGCCATTCCATAAAACCATAGTAAACAAGAGGTATATCCCGGGTTGAAACTTACTGTGGCAGATATAAATGAAGGATGATCATAGCCTTGTGAATCGATATCCGTAGGCAGAGCTAGTTGATTTGGATCAAGATTTTGAATAAAACGAGAAGAAAATGCCATATCGGAGCGAGCTTGAAGAGATAAGACAATTCTAGCGTCAGCCTCAACAAGTCCTTCAGCTAGGGCGAGCATATTCTCTGGACTTGACCATAAAAATATTTTTGAGACTTGATATGTTAATGGGTGTGCTAGTTCGTGTGCAAAAAACCTTAAACAGTCGCCATCTGACTGAAAAAATGCTCCCAATCTCACACAAAAAACAGCTCCAACTCCCTCAACAACTTCAATATCTCCCTCCGACCAGTCTATCCAGAGTGCGGGATCATCTCCCATTCGTTCAATTTTTTCACGAAATCTTCGTCTATAGAGTTCTTCAGGACAAAGAATTATGTTGTGAAAAACAGTGGAGTCTGGATAGAGGTGTGATAGCTGAGCAACCACAGAGCGGATGATCTCAATGTCAGAGTCGAAGGTGGTGCGTGATATTTCCACGTCTGTTCCTGGAAGAAAAAAAGCAACTTTTTCATCAGCAAAATCCACTTTGGTAAATTGTTGATTAAATAACTCAATAGATTCTCGAATACTAGGTTGTTGATTTTCTATTTCGCGAGATTCAGCAAGCCCATGCAGTAAAGTTTGAGCGGGTAAAATGTCTTGAGTTTGCATAAGTATTTTGTGTCCCAAACAACTTAACCACGATCTTCAATGATTGTATCGCACAATCAGTTAATAAGGATATTGTAGCGCGCCTACTGATACCTTGCTTCTCATGAGCTGACCAAACAAGTGAATCAAACCTTGAATATAAGGACTTGCTAGAAAAATTGCGTGCAACATTATCGCGAGAAGAGTATAGAGCAAGAATTAATTTACAAAAAGGTGATCGAGTTATTTATCACTCTGACAAGTAAAATTTAGCAGACGGCCATGGGTTTGTAGCACTTTGTGCAATTTCAAGGGACCCTGATTTTGAACCCAGGACTTTTTCTATCCTTATTACTCAAATTATTACTCCAAAAACCAAGGGCTCTCAACTACCAGTAGGTCAAGAAGTCGTAGCTAGTATTGACAAAATCACACCGTTTGAAACTATTTGATCAAGGATGCAGAAATATAATGAGTATCGTATAGACCAAGACTAGACTATCAAAGAGTTGACTTGCCCACCACTCCTTCAAACCTGACAAGCAATCCAGTCTGT
>CAYNWG010000004.1:22026-53133 GCA_964400865.1 uncultured Pseudomonadales bacterium | reverse complement strand
TTGGAGAGGGCATATTTTTTGCTGGTCAAAATCACGTTGCGCTGAGAGTGGTGGCTAGTCCAGAAGAACATTCCCTGATTACCACCGATCCGGAAGAGTTGCTTAAGAGGCAGGAACAAAGAGTTGCTGCGGTTGTCAACACGTCGGTTTTTACCGGATCAACCATTGCCGATTATTCCCCACCTAATCAAAATACTCAAGGATAAGGCTACCTATCGGAGTTTTTTTCTACTTGCAGAATGTGGGAAACTTTGTGTATAACTGCCAAATAGATTTGGGGTGGAAATATGTCGCTACAAGCGTTATCAAAAGACGAAGTTTTATTGGTTTGGAATAAAACCTGCTCAAAGCTGGAGAGCCAACTTTCCCCAGCGGTATTTAATACGTGGATTTTAGCCAACCCCCTTACTCAAGTGGTTGATCAAAACTCAACACTCATTGCTACCATCACTAGTCCCACGGCTTTCCACTCGACAAATTTAAAAAGAAATCTCAACCAACAACTCACTGACGCTATATCTCAAGTGGTGGGAAAAAGTGTTGTCGTTCAATATGAAATTGGTGATCAATTAGAAAAACAAAACGCGGAAAAAAGCTCGTGGTCAACTATAAAATCAAATGTTGGGGGAAATTCATTTACTCCTAGCAACACTAATTCACCATTGGTTACAGATCTTTTTTCTGATGCGACGATTAAACAATCTGAAGAAGATCGATCAAAATTTAGAGCAAAACAAGTTGGGTTAAATCCTGATTTTATTTTTGCCTCTTTTGCCGTTTCTTCGAGCAATGAAATGGCTCACGCCGCCGCAATTGCTGTATCAAAAAATCCGGGATCCTCATATAACCCACTTTTTCTCTATGGATCTGTGGGGGTTGGTAAAACCCACCTAATGCACGCTATCGGTAATAATTTGGTAGCTCAAAACCCAAATATTAATATGCTGTATTGCACGGGAGAAGATTTTACAAATGAGATAGTTCAGGCTATTCAAATGAAACAGGCGGCAAATTTTAAAAGAAGATATCGTGCGGCTCAGGTACTCCTTATTGATGATATTCAGTTTATCGCGGGTAAAAATACTGTTCAAGAAGAGTTCTTTCACACATTTAACGCCTTAATTCAACAACGAAGTCAGGTAATCCTTACTTCAGACAGACCTCCTCAGAGCATTTCCTTACTTGAGGACAGACTTCGATCTCGCTTTGAAGCCGGACTGATGATTGATATTGGCCAACCAACTTTTGAGCTTCGCACAGCGATCTTACTTCTCAAGGCTGAGCAGGCACATTTAGATTTCCCGATTGGGTTGGCCAAACAAGTTGCAGAAGTCATTACAAGTGCGAGAAAAATTGAAGGATTTATTACGAATATTCGCTCAGAAATTGAGTTAAAACACAAGGAATTAAATGAGGAATTAATTCTTTCATTAATTAATCAAAATGAAAATGAAAGACCACCAAAAATGCTGACCAACCCTTCGGATGTAATAAAGGAGGTGGCTCGTTTTTACCAATTAAAACAATCGGAAATAAAAGGCAAACAACGCATTAAACATCTAGTAGATGCTCGTCACCTCGCGATGTATATCATGAAAGAAGATCTACAACTTCCGTTGGTGGAAATTGGTAGATGGTTTGCAGGAAGAGACCACACTAGTGTAATTCACGCTGTTCGAAAAATTTCCAAAGACCTCTCTTTCAATTCGAGACTTCAGCAGGAATTACAGCAAATAAAAAATAGATTGGTGTGAAAAACTAGGTTAAAAAGAAAGGAAATCGTTGTTAACAAAAATCCTACTTTGTGAATAGGTGCTTATTATTACAAATACTGTTAGTATGTGAGTTATGTTTTTCACAATTTTGACTCGATAGTAAATCATTAATTATTCACACATTTGTTCCAGATGAAAATACCCCACTTATTCACGATTACAGACTCACCTACTAGAACAACTATTATTTATATATGAAACTAACTATAAAACAAACTTCTTTGCAAAAAGTTTTACGTGTTGTGCAAAAAAGTGTTTCAACCAAGCCTCAGCTACCAATACTTTCATGCATTTTACTTAAAGCTACAAAAAATTCTTTATTTTTATATTCAACAGATTTATATACTGGCGTAATGGTAGAAATAGATGCCACCATTAGGGAAGAAGGAAATTTTGCCGTTCCAGGAAAATATTTTACACAAGTAATTAATTCAATCTCTTCTCCAACAATCGATATGGAAGTTAAGGATAATAGTTTATTAATTCACTCGAAGGATTCCGAAACAAAACTAGTCGGTTTAAACTCCGAAGAATTTCCTTCATTTCCAGAAATTTCATCCAAAAACAAACTAATACCAGTAAAAGATTTTCAAGAGTCTTTAGCCAGCGTAGCCTTCAGTTCTTCCACTGATCAAACAAGACCCACTCTCACCGGCATTCTTTTTTCCTTTGAAAGCGGAAAAACACAACTTATAGCATCCGACGGGTTTCGACTTTCAATAAGATCTATTAATGTGGAATTAGAAAAAGAGGGTTCTATCTTAATCCCATCAAAACCACTTGTTGATATCTTTAAAACAGCAGAAGAAGAAAAAGTCTCATCAATATCCCTGTCGTTATCTGAGGAATTGAAACAAGCTAAATTTGAAGTCGGTTCATATTGTTTTTATATACGACTCTTAGATGGAGAATATCCTCCCTATAAAAAAATCATTCCAACCCAAGTTAAAACGTTTGTGAGTTGTAATAGAAATGATCTTGAGGAAAAATTACACCAAGCTCTAATATTTAATCAAGATAACTCATTTATCACTCAGTTTAAAATTAATTCTTCTGGAGTTACTCTTTTTTCCTCTTCTCCAAGCGCTGGAGAAAGCACCTCTGAACTTTCTGGCGCAACCGTAAAAGGTGAAGAAGTGACAATTGCTTTTAATACTCGATATTTACTTGATTTCATTAAGGTGGTTTCTGATGAGTGGGTTGAAATAGAAATAGTGGAAAGTTTGCGGCCAGCAAGATTGAAAGTAGCCTCGCTTCCAGACTATCAATATATAGTCATGCCCTTTCGGGTAACCTCATGATTTATGGTGTATAATGCCCCCTTATGTCAAAACGAACGTGGCAACCAAAAAAACAAAAAAGACAAAAAAAACATGGCTTTTTATCTCGGATGAGAACTTTAGCTGGTAGAAATTTGTTAAAACGCAGGAGAACTAAAGGAAGAAAGTCCCTCTCCGTCTAATTGTCCCAAAGCGGTTGCATGAAAAAAAAAGCCTTACTATTTTTACAAAGCTTTGGAAAAACACTAAGGATTAGTTTATTACAGGGAGTTTTTGGCTTTACATCTCAATGCAAACACTCACCCACTTGTGGAGACTATTGCTTTAAAATGATACATGATCATGGAATAATTAAGGGTTTGTCGCTTGGTTTTCGCCGTCTGGCAACCTGTTGGTAAATTAAAAGAACAAAAAAAATATGATGGAAAATTTTAACTTTTATTTTTCTTTATTATTAGCTTATTTAAGTCAGCTAACTGGCAACCTAGGATTGGGAATTACGGTTTTTACCATTGGTTTGAGAATGCTGCTCTTCCCCCTTACTCTCAATTCACTCAAGGCTGCAAGGAAGATGAGGTTGGTTCAACCAGAACTCACAAAACTGCAAAAAATTCACAAAGGGGATGCTCAGGGATTACAAAAGGCCCAGCTAAAGTTGTATCAAGATAATAAGATAAATCCACTTGCGGGCTGCATACCACAAATTTTACAACTCGTCTTATTAATTCTGTTATATCAGGGGTTGATTCACTTTTTCTCTCTTGACCAAATTGGGGGCTATGTCATCAATCCTTCGTTTTTATGGCTCAATTTGGGTGAACCAGATCAACTGTTTATTCTCCCAGTACTAGCCGGCCTATCTCAATTTGGACTCTCTCTTCTCATGATGGGGCCGACAAAAAAAGAAGATAAAAAAATCGAAAAAATAAAACCAAGTTCTAAGAACAAATTAAAGACTGAGCCAAAGAAAGAACAAGAAGGTCCAGATCTTTCATCCATGATGCAAAAACAAATGTTGTATGTTATGCCATTTTTTAGCGCCTTTATCGCTTTAAAATTACCATCAGGCCTGGTTTTATACTGGGTGGTTTCTACTGTAGTTAGCGCGCTACAACAATTGTATGCCAATAAAAAAGCGGACGCTGACACCACCACAATTACCAAGAAATAGTAGTTTTAAGGAGATAACAATGGACGTCCAACAATTTTGTCAAAAATTATTAGAGCACGCTGGAATAGTTCCAACAGAAATTACCTCCACTGATTCGGAAAAAGAATTAGTTATAACCATTCAGGTCTCAGATGAAGAGGCGGGTCTTCTAGTTGGCAGACACGGAGAAACACTCGCGGCACTTCAAAGATTAGCGAGAGTTTTATACGGTCAAATGAACGCTGAAAAACGGCTCGTAATTGATGTAAACGACTACCGAGCGAGACGAATGGATAACATCCGTTCCTTGCTTGTTTCAGCAGCTGATAAGGTACTTGAAACAAAGCAACCAACCACGATAAATACTTATCTCTCTCCACCCGAACGATTTTTTGTTCACTCAACCCTGTCGGAAGAACCAAAATATGCTGAGCTAGAAAGCTTTTCTATTGGCGAAGATCGCGGCAGAAGAATTATTATTCAGTTTAAGGAGAATCAGTCGTGAAGACTGGTGACAGTAAGCAAGCAGTTCTTTCCATATATACAGATGGCGGCTCTCGGGGAAATCCAGGAAAAGCTGCAACTGGTTTTGTATTTTATCTAGATGGTGAAGAGAAAAAGCGTCAGGGTCACTATATTGGGATTCAAACTAACAACGTAGCTGAATATCAGGCATTTTTGAGTTCGCTCGTTGAGTATCTTGATCATAAAGATGAGTTGACTATCTCAGAGATATGTTGGTTTCTTGATTCAAAGCTTGTTGTGGAGCAAATAAATGGTCGGTGGCGAGTAAAAGAGTCGGGTCTTATTTCGCTGTGGGGTGAGTGCAAAAAACTACTTTCAACACTAGTTGTTCCCTACTCCATTTCGTATATTCCCAGAGAAAATAATGCTGTTGCAGACGGAGTGGTGAATCAAACACTTGATGAAATGGCCTAGAAGACGGTAGGATGCAAGTACATGAAAACTGCCCTTATCCAAGAAGAGCCAGTGGTGGCGATTTTTTGTCAGAGTCAAAAACTACAAAACGCCGCAGTAAAGTCTCTTACTAATGCGGGTTTTTCTAATTGGATATTTAATTTAGAAAAACCCGCTTACCCAAGTATAGAAATCTACAAATCAATTGTATTGTTTACTGGCCTAGAAACCAATGGAGAAGCAACAATTATTTTAAACGCTGCTTCTCAACTAAATAAAAACACCATCGTATGTCTCCCCTACTTGCCTCGAATCAACAATGCTCCTGCGGAACTTCAGTCGCTTTGGAATCAGTGGTTTGAAAAGTTAGCAAACTTACAAGCCCAGACAATCTCATCTTTGACCTCTGCCCAGTTTTTACTGATTGATGGTTGGGTTGATGAATTAGAAAACCCCGTACTTTCTTCGATCAATTTATTACTTTCTTCAATTTCTCAAGGTAGGTATTGGCAGTGTCGAACTCAATTATCCACAATCAAAACCGATCAAATTATTCAAATTGTGTTGGATTATTTAGGCAGACCGGGCGTAATGCCATCGGTCTGGGTTCAGGGAGAAGACATTGATTTTTTTGCTATTTCTAATCAGGTTGCTGGAATATATGAGGTAACTCATCACGCAACAATTCAACCAGTTTTTTTCGAACCAAAATTTGAGCAAGCACTACCTTTTGAAGTTCAAACTCAAAAAATATCTAGCAATCAACAAAATTTACCAAGCAACATAGTAAAGCAATTAGTTTCATATGGTAAGCCAAATCGTTTTTTAAATTCCTCAATCGTGGGTGTGGAGGCAAAATTGGTTCAGCAAACACAAGATGGGGTTGCTCCACTTACAACAGTAAACACTAACCCCGAGAAACCAGAGAATACCCAATTATTGCCGCTCGCAACTCAGGAGCTAAAGCCCGTAGAATTTGGAGATCAGCTGGAAAGAATCTTTAGCCAGTCGAGGATTAAAGAAAAAGAACACCATCTCACCAAGTTACAAACAACTGAAAAAAAGGCAAATAAAAAGCTTAAACACAACAAGGTCCTATTTATCATTGGCTCTATCAGTTCTGGAATTTCACTTGCCATTTTACTTATAGGGGCATTATTTGTTGTCTCTGTTAGACTTGCTAGCAACCAACTATTTGCGGTTGTGCCGGTTGAGTTTTTTAAACCCTCAGACATCGGGGATTCCCAACATTCGCTTCAGAGAACGGTTGGTTTGTTAAAACCCCAACTCCGCCTTGTTGGTCAGTTTGTGGATCACCCTTTAGTAGATGAGGCGCAGTCGACCATTGATGCGTATGAAAGAATTCGGGCGCTTCAAACGACTGAAGAGGAAAGAAAAAAACTAGAAACAACAATCGCCGAACACATCTTGGGTCAGCAACCCACTTCAATTGCTGGTGTATTACAGGACTATCTGCGTTTAACACAAACTTCTTATACCAGTTTAGCTCAGCTTCAGTCCCTATTATTCCCATCTGACGAAAGTGAAGAAGATAATAAAGATTGGTATACCAATCTAAAAGAGGTTATTGGTCAAAAGAAAACAACTGCTGGATATATCCAATCGCTTTCTCCCCTACTCCCAACTATTTTGGGCATAGAAGACAAAACAAGAACGTATGCCATACTTTTTTTAAACTCATCAGAACTAAGACCCACTGGTGGATTTGTGCAAGCCCTAGCTTTAGTAACTGTTGAAGATGGTCAAATAACAGCGACACAAACTTTGAGCAGTTATGAAATTGATAGGCGCATCGGGGGGATAATTGAACCACCCCAAGATATTAAAGATATTTTAAAAGAAAAATCATGGTATTTTAGAGATAGTAACTGGGATCCACATCATCCTGAAAGCGCCAAAAGAGCGTCTTGGTTTATAGAGAAAGCAATGGGCGTTCGTGTAGACGGTGTGATTTCTTTACCAACTACGGCTTTTGCTCGGTTGCTAGAAGTAACCGGGCCACTAACGTTATCTCAGTACAACGAAAGTTTGACAAGTAAAAACATACAGGAGCGCCTCAACTTTCACGCTGAGGTCGAGCTATCTGATCAATTAAAAAATTATCCAAGCGCGGTGTTGGATGCTTTTTTTCAACATATACTGCAAAAATCAAGTGAAGAACTAACAGCCGTTGTCACTGCTCTACCCAGCCTTTTATCTTCAGGAGAAATTCAATTTAGTCTTATTTCTGAAAGCGAGCAAGAATTACTACAACCACTTCGTTGGTCTGGATCGTTGGTGATACCCGTTTGTCCATCACAATTTTCTCAGGTACCTTGCGTTATTGATTCGGTTTATCAGGTTGAAACTAATGTGGGGGTTAATCGAGTAAATGCGAGCATTAAGCGGGGTGTAGAAGATAAAATTGAGCTTACACCCAACTTAATAAAACACCAACGATTTACCAAGTTTACCAATTCGGCAACCACTGCTGCTTGGCCAAGTGGACAATATTCAACCTATGTTCGGTGGTATCTTCCACTAAAAAGTCAGTTAGACGAAATACTCATTAACGGAGAGGTGGTTGATCAAACTACCATAAGGAGGTCTCAAGAACATGGTCTGCTGGTAATCGGATTAGTGGTAGAGATACCAATTCAGTCAACAAAAACTATCCAGATAAATTACCATCAGCCATTGGCTCAATCTCTCCCCTTCTCCTACTTTTTCTTCGACCAAAAACAACCTGGATCAACTCTTGACTCATATCGTGTGGTGATACAGCAACCAAACAATTCGTCTGTGGTACGTTTGGCTCCAAATGCATTAATTGAGAACGCAACACTGACTTTCGAACCAGAATTGGGTGGCCATCTCCTGACCGCGGTACAATTCAAGTAGTGGGATAAATTTGCCAGCATTGGATTAAAAAAAGTTTGATATAATGCTGGCCTAATTAAAGGAGAATTATGACCGATAATAAAATTTCTTTTCACGTGCACAAGCGCACGATTTTTGGTAAAGCAACCAAAAAACTTAAACAAGCTGGTTTAATTCCCGCAAATATTTATGGTCTAAATCAAGATTCACTGCCCATTAGTTTAGACAAGAAGGCAATAGAAAAGCAACTTAAGCTTTCTGAAACTGGACTTGTTTACTTAGAGCTAGAAGATCAAAAGAAACCTATTCCAGCTCTGATCGACTTAGTAGAACGTCACGTATTGACTACGGACCTACAACACATTACCTTCAAAAGAGTGAGTCTAACAGAAAAAGTTGTTACTGATGTTGAGTTGGTTCTTGAGGGAGAAAATTCTGTTCCCAACGCTACTGTCTTGCAGGTTTTAGACACTTTAGAAATAGAATCACTTCCTACAGAAATTCCAGAATCAATTAAAATTGACATTTCAGAGCTTATTGAAGTTGGACAGGTTATCACAATCAAAGATCTAATAGATCGCACAAAACTAGCTATTATTTGTGAAGAAGATCAGTTGGAAAATCCCGTTGTCCTATTGCAGGAGGTGAAAGAAGAGGTAGAAGAAGAATCAACTGAACCACAAGAAACCATTATTACTGGTAAGGGCAAATCTGATGAAGAGGGGGATGAAGAAGGTGGGAGTGAGGGAGGTGGTGGTGAGGCCTCAACCGATGCTGATTAATCTTTAATTGGTTGAGTTTAGCGAATTTTCCAAACTCTCTACTTGAGATCTTATCGCTTTTGAAGCTGGCTGAATTTCTTCGAGTGTTTTCCAATCTCTAAGTAGTTCTTGAAGTTGTTGTTGTGAAAATAAACCAACTGTTGGTTCGTCGTATGATTTGGGAGTTGGGGTAGTTATTAGCGATGGTAATATTGCTTCAAGAAGCAGTGATAAAATTACGATGAGAAGCATTGATACGCTTAGTAGGAGGGGTTGGTAGCGTCTCAACGCAGAAAGTGACAAACCCACCATGGTTTGAGTGATAGAGTAGAGCAGTCTCAGCGAGAAAATAAATTTCACACCCGTAGTATATCTCTTTTTTTGCGAGTATTGAAACGTCTGGGAAAATATTAAGTTTTACTAATTTGGCCAACTATCTGTTGTTATTAGTGGGTGTGAGACAAGCTTGGCGAGTTGGAGTTCCTGCCAGATCGCCTCAGTGACAAAGGGGATAAAGGGGTGGAGGAGTTTAATAAAAGTTATTAAACCGGTGGTTAACTCTTGACTAGAAAGTTGTTTGTTTTTGTGTTTTTCAATTTCAATATCGCAGTACCAGTGCCAGAACTCAGCATACAAGGTATCGGCCGCCAATCCTGGCTTTAGAGAATTGAGTTGTTTGGTCACAGACTGCGTAACAGCACTCATGTGGCTGTAAAATGGAGTTTCTTGAGTTGTGATGGTGGTTTTGTTGTCTTGAATAACAGTTAAAACATATCGCGCTGCATTCCACAATTTATTAGCAAAGTTTCTGGCAGCAATAAAGTCTGACTCAGTAACGCTTTTATCCTGGCCAGGGGTAGATCGTATTATAAGTGCGAGTCTCAGTGAGTCGGCTCCATACTTATCAACAATTTCTAACGGATTTATCACATTGCCCTTGCTCTTGCTCATTTTTTGACCCTTTGCATCACGAACAAGACCGTGAAGGTAGACATGGGCAAATGGAGTTTGATTTGTTAGATAGGTGCAAAGTAATAACATGCGCATGACCCAAAAAAGCAAAATGTCGTAGGCTGTTTCCATGACTGTTGTGGGGTAGTAGTGATCAAAATCTTCAGTGTTGTCCTGGGTTTTTAGCGTCACAACCGGCCATTGTCCAGAGGAAAACCACGTATCAAAAGTATCGGTTTCTGGCAAATATTGGTGATCATCATCAGGTTGCTTACTACCGACATGGTAGGGTACATTGGTCGAAGCACTGATCGTTTGGAGGCCAGCGGCAACTATAGAAAACTTGTGTTCTTTGGTGGCAGTCTCCAGCGTATTGGTTTGATATTTACCGCTGGCATCGATGAATGATACGGTGATTTGATCTTCAAATCCATCGGTTTGGTACCAGGCTGGAATTGGAATTCCCCAGACTATCTGGCGACTAATGTTCCAATCAACTAAGTTGTTGAGCCAATGGCGCAGAATCTTTTCACGACCAGCCCCGTGTATTTTGGTTTCTTTCTTATCTAAAATCTTAATTGCGCTTTCAACCAAATTGTGCTTAGAATCTTTAACTCTCAAGAAGAACTGGGGGAGGGGGAGAGGCTCAATTGGCCTACTACATCTGTAGCATACCCCTACTGAGTTGTGGTATTTTGTATCTTCATTTAATAATAAACCTTTGACTTTTAAGTCCGTCACTACTTGTTCGCGCGCCTTGGCAACTGAGAGACCGGCGTATTGACCAACTGCCGCCCCAGTTAGTTTTCCCTGAAGGTCGATGGTAGTAATCATTGGCAAATGATGTTTTTGACCAATCAAAAAATCAATAGGATCGTGTGAGGGTGTAACTTTGAGCACTCCGGTGCCAAAAGTGGGATCGACAAGCTCGTCCGCAATCACAGGTAAGTCGCGTGGCCCAGTTAAATCTTCAAAAGAGATTGATTTACCAATATAATCTTTGTATCGCTTGTCTTTTGGGTTGACAGCCAGAGCCACGTCACCGAACTTGGTTTCTGGTCTGGTTGTGGCAACTTTCAGGGGACCATAGGCGAGCGTATAGAGTGAACTAACTTGGTCATTGTGAACCACTTCTAGATCTGAGTAGCTGGTACCACATTTCGTGCAGTAATTAACTAACTGAAGGTCTCGATAAACTAATCCGTCCTGATGGAGTTTTAAGAAGGTGTTGGTTACATATTCCACAACTCTTGGATCGAGTGTGAAGCGAAAACGAGTCCAGTCAAGACTAAAACCCAGTCTTTTTAGCTGATTTACAGCGGTATTCGAGTTTTCTTGAACATAGTTCCAAATCATTGAGTAGAGAGTTTTTCTATCGAACTGAAACCGACTTTTACCTTCTTTTTGCAGTTTCTTTTCAAAAACATATTGTGTTTCAATGCCCGCGTGATCTGTGCCAGGCAGCCAAAGAACGTCTTCTCCCAGCATTCTGTGATAGCGAATTAAAATATCTTCTACAACATACATGGCATGGCCCAAGTGAAGCGGGTCGTTCGCATTTGGTGGGGGGAGAATAATGCTAAAGGTTTTTTTTGATTTTGGAGTAGGGGAGGTCACAAACACGCTGGAATCTTCCCAGAGTTGAGTTATTTTACCTTCGTGTTGTGCGTGATCGTAACGAGCGTCCATATTCCAGATTATACCGCGAAACAAACGTACTGGGGCTGGTGATATGCTATGGGTTGTAAAAAGCGAGGGTGAAATAGTAGTTCAACTTGGCTTACCCCTCGAAGGTATAATCAGATTAAATATCGTAGTTTAGACTAAAGCAAAGCCTTGCCTGGAGCCATGCTTAGTGTAAATCAAAATCTTGAATTTTAAGTATGGTCTTCAATTTTTTTTAGACTAGAGTCGATTGGTGTAACCCACAACCGAGCAGACTTTGGGAATACCTAAATTAAAATACTAGTTTAAATGATTTTAAATAGAGGGCGTTTTAAATGGTGCCTGGACCAACAAGATACTTAGCCGACCATGGTTTATAGTTTGAGGTGTAGGTGTCTTCTCTAATGGTGTTGCCAAATTTATCATAAACTACATTAGTAAATTTGGCTTTTATACCCGCCGCCGACCAATCTATTTGTTTTTTAGCTCCAGGCGGTAGACTCTGATCTACAATATACTGCGTGGGCGGCGGCGGCGCATATCCCCAAGTTACATGATCTTTAATTTCCGTTGATCGTCCATCGCTTGTACCATAAATAGAGTAGTACATATACAATTGTTTTGAGTCTGCTTCTCCATGAATTAATATGTGGTTGGGTGTGTCGTTGATAAATCGAAAATCAACATTACCAGAGTATACGGTAGCGTCGATGCCTGGTTTTCTGTCGAGTTCGTAGTAACTTACTCGGTAACTATGTGGTAGTCTCAGCGTGACTTTTAGCCCTGCGTTCAGAACAGATCTAAAAAGCGTTGTGCTAACTTGGCAGACACCTCCGCCATCACCAAGTTCGGTTAGTCCATTACGAATAATATACGCAGGCTCAAAACCCGTAGCTCGAGAGACATCACCCAAGGTTTTGTTGAAGTAAAACTCCTTTCCCGGTGGGATGATAATGTTGTTAACTCTACTAGCGGCCAGCGCAACATTGCGGATTCTGGTCGGAATTGAATGATCGTAGTAACTATCTCCAAATCCTATTTTTTCTATTATTCCTAGTGAGTTGGTTGACTCCAAACTTATTGATGGCCCAACTTCTTTTAGAGTTAAATCAATGACAATTGCTTTTTTTTCTGTTTTTTCGTCCGCCTGCGGTAATTCCTCAATTATGCGTATTGCCTCAACAATACTCTGATATGTTGTTGCTTCGTTAAGCGACAAGCCGGTTTGGGGTGGGACAAACTCAGTTACCCTAAGAGTTGTTTGATCATAGGTAAAGATGGGATTAATTGCGTCCTGGTTGATTTGGGATGCAATTTCCGTAACGAGTGCTTTTAACTCTTCTTCATTAATGCCTTCTGGCAGGGCTAAAATTGAAACCAAATCTTGGTCTGAAATAGTGATATTGGGATGCAAATTTGGGTTTTTCAATTCCAATCTTTGCTCGACGTACTTTTGTGCTCTAGCTTTTGATTGTAAGATTTCCGTTTCAGTGAGTGGTTGTAGAGTAGGGGAGTAAATCACTGTGGTTGCCAACTTTTGATGGTTAAAATTGTCTTCAATCTGTTTGGTGGTAGCAACTACGTCTACGGACAACCCAGGTTCACCTGGCTCAACGAGAAGGCTACTGAGTTGTCCTGGTCTACCTAGTACTGCCCTAGGTCTAGTCTCAGGAGTGCTGATATTTTCTGCAAATTTTGTAACCCAGGTAAGAATTTTGTCTTCAGCAAACTGATAGCGAACAGAATATTTTTTGGAAACAAAAAGTGACTTGAGAGCATAGAAAAATCGTTGCGGCCTACTGAGGTTTGGTTGCTGGGATTCGGCGATCACCGCCAGTGTGTTTGGGTATAATCCCAGTTCGTTGATATGAGCGCTATCAGTTGCTTTGGTTGAACTGAGTTGTAACTCAGCGAGTGGAACAGACGGTAGTTGAGTTTCTATTTTTAAGAGCGCGGTCTCTGGGGGTAACAATCCAACGGCTATACTATTTATATATGTGTTAGCTGGTAAAATTTTGTTGGTAGCAATTAAAGTAAGTATTGTAGCCAAAACGAGCAGAATCACAATCAAACCAAAAACACTGATTTGTTGATAGAGACTCCAAAAAGCTAATTGCACTTTACGTGGCATGTTTATGCTATTATAGAGTGGTAGATGCCAGATTTACCACTGCCTAAGCCAACCATTCCAACTGCTGCTCCTCCACCGCCGTCAATAATGCCGGCAAAACCTCTGGTAGTTGGGGCAAATCCAACTTCCACACCTTTGGTTCCGAAACCATCACCAATCGCGCCAATGGCGCCAATAGTGACAGCAGCTCCGAGCAAGCCGGTATCGCCGATGATGCCAGCGACTTCAGTAAATCCTCCTCTAATTGAAGAATCAAATTTGAAGATGGACAACTCAACCGAACCCGATGGACAAGATAGTGTGTTGCCTCCACCTTCGGCGCTTAAATCAGTTCCTGCGCCTTCGATTCAGAAACCAGCTGATGTACCATCGACTGATGTACTGAAAGAAATGAAGCCACCCGCAGTTGTTACTGCGCTTTCTTCTGTTTCAAGTAATCAAATTCCAGCTGGGAATGCCAACGAGCCAAAAATTGAAAACTCGATTGCTGCTCCAGTGAGAGCTCAATCACCAGTTTTGACCAGATTGGGAGGGTCAACGTTACCAGGCTCAGGTCAACAAGCTGTTTTCCCCACTGCATCTGGCACCCTACCACCCAATACTCCTCCTCCATTGGCTTCTACAAAAAATACTGCCACTGTACAACCACCTCTTGCTGCAAATCCTCCAAAGCTTGCTAAAACAAAACGGTCACCACTTCGATTCTTACCTCTTATTATTGGTGGAATTGTGTTGCTGCTCGCTATTATTTTTGGAGCTTCCCGCTTGCTCGGTGGCTCAAGCACATCGCCCGTAGCTCCTGGTTCGTCTTTACCGCCAGGAACTGGGGGTCAAGACGGTCAAGATAATGATCTTGGCAACGGGGGAGGTACGCAGCAAGAAGCCGTAACCTTAGAATATTGGGGTTTGTGGGAACCAAGTGAGGTAATGGAAACTATTTTTAAAGAATTTGAATCACAAAATCCAGGAATTACTGTTCAGTATGTCAGCCAATCACATCGAGATTACCGCGAAAGATTGCAAACAGCGATCGCTTCAAAGACAGGCCCCGATGTGTTTAGGTTTCATGCATCATGGGCTCCAATGTTAGCTCGTGAGCTCGCCCCACTTCCTGCGAATATATTAACTACCACTGATTTTGAATCAGCATTTTACCCGGTGGCACGAGCACAGCTTACCATAAATGAAACAATAGTTGGTTTACCCGTGATGTATGACGGCCTCATGTTGTATTACAACAAAGACATTTTCCAAACTGCGGGGTTACAGCCTCCAAAAACTTGGTCGGAGCTTCGTACTGCCGCTACTACGCTGACTATTCGTGAGGGAGATCAAATTAAGCGGGCGGGAGTAGCGCTGGGAAATGTATCAAATGTAGAGCACTTTTCAGACATTTTGGCTTTACTAATGCTTCAAAACGGAGCAAAGTTAGAATCACCAAGTTCTCCAGAGGGAAGAGATGCATTGTTATTCTATACTAATTTTCTCACCCAGGACAAAGTCTGGAGCGATATTATGCCAACCTCAACCGTGGCTTTTGCTCGGGGTGATGTAGCAATGATGATTGCTCCATCCTGGAGAGCATTTGAAATTCAATCTATAAATCCAAGTTTACAATTCGCAACCTCAACTGTGCCGCAATTAGCGAATGAAAGACTGACGTGGGCGAGTTATTGGGCTGAGGGTGTTAACGCTCTTAGCACTAAGCAGGATGCAGCTTGGAAACTACTGCAGTATATGTCGTCAAACGCCACGCAAAAAAAACTCTATGCTGCGCAAGCTCAAGTGAGAAGTTTTGGCGAGCCGTACTCTCGCAAGGATTTAGCTGATGAACTTGCTGCCCAACCATTGGTGGCACCATTACTGCAGGACGCGCCCTATGCCAAAGGCTGGTATATGAGCAGTTATACACATGACAATGGTTTAAATGATCAATTAATTAAATATTATGCTGATGCTGTGAATGCTATTATTACAAATAAGGCCATCCAAGAGGTGCTCAACACCCTGAGTTCTGGGGTACAACAAGTATTGACTCAATATAATTTGTCATCCTCAACATCTCAAACAGCTATATAATCTGTCATATCTATGGGAAGTAGTGAGTTGACTGAGTCTGGATTGTGCGCGCGAGTTTGGCTGGTTTTGGCATACTCGGCCACCTTTGAGTTTCCACTCTCAAAAGAGGGGGTGCATCGTCGGTTTTGGCGATTTGCTGGAGAAATTTCTCCCACGCCGGCACAAATTGATGCTTCTCTTCATAAACTATTTTCCCTTGGAGTTGTAGGAAGAAAAGGCGATTGGTGGTATCTATCAAGCCAACCCCAAGCTCCAGTAAATCGCAAAGTATGGACCCAAAATTCAAAAAATAAGCTGCAACAAGCTGCTCCAATTATTTCGTTTCTTGCCAAATTACCATGGGTGGTTGGCGTCGCAATTACGGGATCAGTTGCAGTTAACTCTGCAAAATCAGACGACGATGTAGATTTTATGGTTGTGACAGAACCAAATAGACTTTGGTTGACCCGCTTACTAACTTTGCTTGTTGCTATAAAACACGGTAGACGCAGGTCATTTGCCAAGGAAGAACCCAACAGCTGGTGTTTCAACTTGTGGCTAACAACTCAAACTTTGGCTGTTCCCGCAGATAGACACACCCTGTATACAGCTTACGAAATATGTCAGGCAGATTGGGTAGTAAATAAGCACCAGACAGCACAGCAGTTTTTAACTGAGAATTATTGGGTAGAACCAATACTCAGTAGTTATTCTAAACATAGAGGTATCGTTAATAGTAGGTTGGAAATGGTTGCAAAGTCTACAAACAAATTGGCTTTGTTTACTTGGTTGTTGTCGGTGCTCAATGGTGTGTTTTTTTTATTACAACTAGTGTATATGACGCCCCACCGAACAACTGAACGCGTTCATTGGGACTACGCTTGGTTTCATCCAAAAAAGAAATCGGTATAAATATGTTCAATTCAATCTTTAAATCGGAAAGACCACTGCTAGATCCAAGTAAGAATAGGATATCCAATTCAGACTTAGAGAGTTTAAAACAGCGGCAGCGCTTAGCTTGGAGAAATACTGAACAATTTCACTTCTCACCATACTCACGATTGTCTTTTGAGTATCCAGAGGCAATTTCCCCCATGGAGTTGGAAAAACTCGGTTTTCAATCTGTAAAGTCAGTCGACTTATTAGAAGAGAATCCAGGTGCTCTTGTGTTTGTTAAGGGTACTAATGCTCACGCATACTATTTACTACAGATTCGTTCTGATAGAAGCGTTTTGCTTTGGCGTGCTTTCCACCAACCAACCCCCGCTATTTCAGCAAATAATATTGAAGAGGCAATTGTTTCTTGGAAATTAGATGCTGGTCAGTATTTTGCATACCCCGGCCAACTGATGGCCGGATCAATGATAAGTTGGCCGTACTACCAAACCAACTCATCTCAGGAGCCCTTGCTTGGTCAAATGTGGGAGAGTCAAATTTCACAATTGTATGTTAATAGCATTCCAAATTCCGAAGAGGGGGTGGATGTCATCAGTGCATTGCTTTGGTCGCAAGGGGTAAAAGACTCAATTCTTAGGCAGGTAGCAACTGAAAAGATTAGTTTGATGCCAATTCCAACCTCTCCAGAACTATTTTTTTCTGGATTACCTCCAGAGAAAGTACTTTTAAGATATGACACTCAAACTCCCGAGCAAGTTGCTCAACACACTAATTTAATTGCAAAGCTCCTTCTGTATTTATTTCTACTTACAGAAAAAAATGGTATTGGCATAGTATACAGACTGACTAGGTCAAGTCTTTATGATTCGCCTAGAGTATCATCGTCTGAATGGATGCTGGCTCGGCTAAAATCAACTTTTAGAATAAATTCATTTTTTGTACCTGGTTCAAATCAATCGGGTGAGGCAAATAGAATCTTGGTTTCTTCTCCTAAACACTTAGTTACTTTGCACAATGGTACTCTAGTTGATGGAATGGGAAACCTTGGATTGTCAGTAGTAAGCCAATTGAACATAGACATACTCAGACAAGAATTAACTCAAAAAGCAGAAGTAGAAAACAAGCTGAGAGACGGAGCACCACTTTTAACACTCGTAGAAGGAAGTTCGGATCATGCCAAAAAGACATTTATTATGATGGCGGAGTCGATACAACAAGAGAGTCGAATAGTAAAAGACACTCTTATTCATGGTGCTAGACTAAATTATTTTTATGATCTCTTTCAAGTAGTTGATAGTTACTACAATAAAATAATTGGCACTCCCTTAAGAACAGATCAGTTACAAAAAATGGTAGACCTAATCTCACAGCTTCCTCTAGTGGGATATGAGCAGTTGTTACTTAATTCTTGGGATTACTTGCAATCGATCGGCATTAAGCTTACTGCCTTTGAGTTTTCAGAGATAGTGACAACCGTACTTGGTAGTTCTTGGTTTGGAACCGGTGAGAACTTTGGAGGGGCTAATAGCTCGGGCACTGGTTTTCACGGTGGAATATTGTTGAAATGATGAAAACAGTAATTCTCGTTACTGGCGTATTTGACCTGCTTCATTCAGAACACATTGGGTTTTTGAAGAGCGCCAAGGCTTTAGGGGGGCGACTGGTTGTTGGAATTGAGTCAGATGAAAGAGTGAAAAAACTTAAGGGGGAGGGGAGGCCGGTGCAATCAGCGGCTGAGCGAAAAAAAGCACTCGTAGCTTTGGAGTTTGTTGACGAGGTGATAATTTTACCCATTCAGTTTGAAACAGACTCTGATCACCTACGGTTGTTGAAATTAGTTAAACCCGATATATTGGCCGTGTCGTCTCACACACCACATTTAACTTCGAAAAGACAGTTAATGAAAAAAGTTGGTGGAAAAGTTGTAGTGGTTAGGAAACACAATCCAAGCATTTCTACCACAAAAATACTACAAAAATATTAATGAATATAGTATTTACTCTATTAGCAAAATAATACATGATTAAAAGGGCATTAATACAAGTGAACAAATACTATGTCTAAACCAACATCTGTATATATCTGTCAAAATTGCGGTTGGCAATCGCCACGATGGGCCGGTCAGTGTGGTTCATGCAATAGCTGGAATAGCTTGATAGAAGAGATACAAACTGCAACTTCAAAACAGAAAAAAGCTCAATCAGAACTTACTGTTACCTCGTATAATCAGATTGAAGAGTGGAAAAATGGCGAACGCATTAGTACTACCATCGCAGAACTAGATAGGGTGCTTGGAGGTGATACTACATGCGGTCTGGTACCAGGCGAGGTTATTTTGTTGGGAGGAGAGCCGGGAATCGGCAAATCAACCTTACTTACTCAAGTAGCAATGGGTATGATCACAAATAGTACTCAAAATAGTGCAAAATATGAAGATATTATCTATGTTGCCGGTGAGGAGAGTCCGCAGCAAGTTGGACTCAGAATTAGACGATTGCTTGCGAGTAGACATAATAACAAGAAACAAATAAAAGACGAAAATTGGAATACAAAACTGGAAAAGTTGAAGTTTATTACATCTACCGATGTTGACGAATTGGTTGTTCATCTGAGTAACCATCCACCAAAACTAGTTATTGTAGATAGTATTCAAACTCTTGTGACACAAGATTTATCTGGATCGGCTGGTTCAATTGGACAAGTGCGGGAGGTTACCGATCGGTTAATTGGCGTTGCAAAAACTCATCATATACCCATGTTTCTGGTTGGCCACGTAACAAAGGATGGCAAATTGGCAGGACCTATGGTGCTTGAGCATCTTGTTGACGCGGTATTAGAACTAAAAGGTGAAAAAACAAGCGAGTTGCGTATACTGCGATCACAAAAAAACCGATTTGGAGCAACTGACGAGGTCGGTGTTTTCCGTATGACAGACGAAGGATACCAGGAAGTCAGTAATCCGAGTGAATACTTCTTGGAAACAAGAGAGAAGTCGGAACCTGGATCGGCGGTGAGTTGCGTGGTAGAAGGGACTCGACCACTCTTGATAGAAGTTCAGGCGCTCGTTATACCAACATACTTACCTCAACCACGCAGGATTGGACGAGGTATTTCTGCAAATCGTTTGCAAATTCTGACGGCTGTTTTGGAAAAACATGCCAAAATTCCTTTATCTCGATATGATGTTTTTGTCAGTCTGGCTGGAGGTTATGAGAGCAGAGAACCATCTCTTGATCTGGCAATCTGCGTTGCGCTCATTAGCTCGTATGCAAATAAACCAACTCCAAAGGGATCAATTTTTATTGGAGAAGTGGGGTTACTTGGAGAAGTTAGAACCGCGCCGCTTTTGGAAAGGCGTGAAAAAGAGGCGATGAGATTGGGTTACTCCTCAATTTACTCAAGAAAGTTGACAAAAACTATCGCTCAGTTACTCGCAAAAATAGCGATTTCCACTCAAAAGTAGGAGATATCCCCACCAATCCACACCTGTCGTGTTGGTTATTATTTATGTGTATAAATGCATTTCATAAAGACTTAATTGTAACAAATTAATACTTATAAGATATATAGATATTACGAAAATGTTAACTATAGGTTGACAAAAAAGGTGAGTAGAGTTATAGTCTAGATAGTCAATTGAGCATTAAAAAACTAAGAAGATAGGTGCGAAAATTGGAAAATTGAAGAGAAGTAAAAAAAGCATTATTATCGCTGGGTGGACCACGACTAACAATGCTTTTTTTCGAGGAGCATGTCATGCAAGGCGCCTGAATCATGCTCGGTATGCAAAAGGATACCAAGAGAACTGTTGGTTGTAAACGGGATATATATAGGACAAAATAGATAGCAATGTGTCTATGGGTGTCTTGGAGAGGTTCGGTAGTTGGGCAGGCAGCCGAGCCTCTACTGGACACCCGTTTTTTAAATTATCCTATAATTTGCCTTATTAGTGAAAAAATGGTACAATATTAGCCATACTAGGGCAGAATATGCCAAATTCACTACTATCAACTATTAGAACTCGTCAGTCTTATATCAGAGAGCTTTTACTTGGCGTGCATCTGTCAAGAGTTTCAACTATTTCTGTGCTTAAAAATCTTCGGCGAGGTGTCACAAGTGAGAGCATCAGTCTTTTGGGTAGATTGTCAGGGAAATTAGCACTGATAATTACCACTTTTGTGATTGTTGGTCTAACTCTGTCTGCGATTTTCTTTTTGCCCCAAATTTATTACAGAATCTTCCCTGCACAGGTAGTGGTAACCGAAACCGTTCAACAAGGAACAGTGCTGGGAGGCGACTTTACTAAACCCACAGCCAAATCAGTTGGAAGACAATATGAACCACCAGTAGATGAGTCGCTTCCAGAGGGGGATTGGGTAATAATACCTCAGATAGGGGTGCGCACGCAATTTAAAGCCAGTTTAGATCCCAATGAGGCTTTGGTAGAAGGAGCCTGGCTTTCTCCAGAGTATGGTAGGCCAGGAGATACAGGGGTGCCAATAATTATTGCCGCTCATCGTTTTGGTTGGCAATGGTGGTGGCAATCAGATTATGGTAAATATCACTCGTTTTATTATTTACCAGATACGTTGCCAGGAACCCAAGTTGAAATAATTAGCGGCAAACGAAAGTGGTTGTATGAAATCTATGCAGGTGAGGAAAACAATGAAATATCTGATTATCATGCCGATCTAATTTTATACACCTGCAAGCACATTAGTTCGCCAATTAGATTTGTACGGTATGCTCGTCTGATAGATCCAACTGCAAATTCTCAAGTCGGGGTATAATTGTAGGCAGTTGGAGGATCATCGATGAATATGAACCCAGAATTATTAACTCAAGATCCAGTACTTCGGGTGGTGAGATTGAGAGAAGAACTTGAAAATCTTGAGTTTGAAATTGGTCAACAAGAGGATTTTCCTTTCGGGTTGCCTGCTTCAGTATATGTAGATTTGGCTAAAAATATTGAGATTGCATGCATTCAACTCATGCATCAATTAGAGTTAGATATTACCATTTCGGTGAGTAAATTTGATCACCCCTCAAATCGAGATGTACTAATAGAAGAAGTCGTTGAAGGTTTAGTGATAGTACCGTCTAATCAAGAAGCTACTCGGCTGTATAAAGAACTGAACGACCTGCTCGGAAGGGCAAAGAAAATAAGTACCCCAAGTTCGGCATGAAGACGATATCCCAAAAGTTTGACTTTTCCTGGATTATCTGCAATAATGACCATTGTTTCGTTTCCAAGTGTCAATAAATTTGTCGGTACTAGCTTTTCAAAATTGTCTGAAACCAACTTTTTCCATATCTTTGTAGTAGTAAACAGTAGCAATCCTTATGTCAGATTCACCAAGACCTTCTTTACCAACTCTTACTCAGCGAAAGGTACCCGTTGTGCCTTTGAAACGCAAAGCACCACCTGTTATTACTCAGCCAGATTCAGTTGAGTCTGCGCCAATTGATTCTTTGCCAAACGAAGTCTCGCCAGTTTTGGCTCCAGTAGCGGAGGAGAGTGTTTCAGAAGTGATTACAGAAGATACAGGTAAACCAGCAGAACCAAGAAACTATGTACAACCAGAAAATAATGGTCCTACTGATCCGATCATCTCTGGTGTTATTGATCTCTCAAGAGACGGACATGGTGTTGTAAGAATAGGATTTGGGGATGACGACGGAGATGCCTATATCTCCAATGCACATATTCGTCGACTCAGACTTCAGTCTGGCGACATGATAACAGGGCCTGCGCGGAGACCAAAGGACGGTGAGCGCTATTGGGGCTTACTCCAGGTTGACAGCGTCAATGGAATGTCGATTAGAGACTGGCAGCAAGTTGAAAGAGTTAAGTTCAATAAACTCACCCCAGTATATCCAGACTCACACATAAAATTAGAAATCGGCGAAGAACCACTTTCTTTGAGGATTATTGATCTTGTTGCTCCTATTGGTAAGGGTCAACGGAGTTTAATCGTTTCACCACCAAAAGCAGGAAAAACTAATTTATTGAAGGATGTTGCAGCTGGTGTAGCCCAAAACTATCCTGAAATTCACGTCATGGCCGTGCTAGTTGGTGAGCGTCCAGAAGAAGTGACCGACATCCGAAGGCATATTGCAACAATCACCAAGGGTAAAGGTGAGGTGGCAGCCAGTAACTTTGATGAGTCAGCCAAGGATCAGTGTCGTGTGGCTGAACTGGCCTTAGAGCGCGCCAAGCGCTTGGTAGAAATGGGCAGAGATGTTTTGATTTTACTTGATTCAATTACTCGGTTGGCGCGCGCTTATAACTTGGCGATGCCAACGTCGGGCAGAACTTTGTCTGGAGGATTTGATCCTGCAGCGCTATTTCCGCCAAAGAAATTCTTTGGCGCAGCGCGCAACTTTGAAATTCAGGGTAGTTTAACTATTATTGGTACGGCTTTAGTTGATACTGGTTCTCGTATGGATGATTTGATTTACGAAGAATTTAAAGGGACGGGTAACCAAGAGGTTCACCTACTCAGACGGTTGGCTGAACGTCGAATCTTCCCAGCCATTGATGTGCAGAAGTCTGGTACTCGGAGAGATGATCTACTGATGGATGGTATGACGTACCAATCAGTCTTGACGTTGCAACGAATGCTGGACATGATTGATAAAGATGATCGAACTACAACAATTATTGAGCAGTTGAGAAAAACCAAGAGCAATAAAGAATTTTTAGCTTCACTTAAGACGGGATAATGCTGGGTTGTGAGTGTTTATGCAGAGAAGAAATAAAAATCGTGTTCAATTACCAAAACCACTAATAGAAGTTACTGAGTATCTTGGTTTTTTAAGATGGTATACCAAAGCGCGGGGATATCGTTGGTTTGCTCGATTTGAACGAATCAAAGATAGTCTGGTTGATTTGCTATATCAAAAGCGAGGTCGATACACTCGGCCATTTTTACACTTAGCATCGTTGAGTTTTGTGTTTATTGCATTAACAATTGGACCAATATTGTTCAATACTGTCGAAGAAAATGGTGAGCAAGAAGACTTGCGTGGTATTTCAATAACACAGGCTTATGGGCCAAATTTTTATACTCAGCAGGCAGAGGAAGTTCAGCAGTATCGAGGTGGAGAGATTATTACTCACTATGTTCAAGAGGGCGAGACGCTTGAGAGTATTGCTCAGCGATATAGCTTACAAGTAGAAACAATTCTTTGGGAAAATGATCTGTTAAAGACCGCTCCAATTAAACCTGGCCAAGAGTTGCGTATTTTACCAATTGATGGAGTACGGCACAAAGTTAGTAAGGGAGAAACAATTTATTCAGTGGGAAAAAAGTACGGTCTTGAAGGTTCTCAAATTCAGATGCTAGTAGACTACCCCTTCAATGAATTCTTGAACGATGAAACCTTTGAATTGGCAACTGGACAATACCTAATGGTTCCCGAAGGAGTGAAGCCGGAAGAGAAGAAGGTTGCTCCAAGTCGAGGGGTGGGATATTTAGCGCAAACTCCCAATGCTGGTTCAGTGGCTGCTCAAGGCTCTTTTGTTTGGCCAGCAAGCGGCATGATTACTCAGCGGTATAGTTTTTACCATAAAGCAATTGATATTGCCAACCGATCGGCAGGACCAATCTTAGCCGCCGATAGTGGAAAAGTCATTGGCTCTGGCTGGCTAGATAATTCAGGTTATGGTAATCGAGTTATTATTGATCATGGTAACGGGTACGTCACTCTCTACGCTCACCTTCGTACAGTTCAGGTGAGTCAAGGACAAACGGTAAATCGGGGAGATATAGTAGGCCAAATGGGCAGTACCGGTCGTTCAACAGGCACCCACCTGCATTTTGAAATTCGTCAGGGTGGTGTACTGCTTAATCCGCAGAATTTCTTAAAGTAATATATGCAAGATTTAATTCAACTATTGTGTAAGTCTGGTAATGGTGGTCGAGGAAAAATTTCATTTCGTAGGGAAAAGTATGTGCCAAAAGGTGGCCCTGATGGCGGAGATGGTGGCAAAGGTGGTGATGTGCTAGTTGTGGCCACCCGCCATAGAGCAACACTTGAGCATTTAGCAGGAAAAACTGGTATCGAAGCCAAGCATGGCGCAGCGGGTGGCCCGCGCAAGAAACACGGTTCCAACTCTGACACAGTCACCATTGAAGTGCCACTTGGTACCCGGATTACTCTTTCCAGTCAAAACCAATCTGCCTTGCACCGTCAACTGACTTCTGGGGACTTGCCCATCAAACGTGGTGATGTTCGGTTTATTCAATATGAAGTGGATTTTCATGGTACTCAAGTTAGCGATGTTGATTGGTCAGAAGCAGAAAAACTCATTCCAGTAGAGCAAGTAGATGTGATGGAATCTCCAATTACTGGCCAGATTCTTGCTGATTTAGTCGAAGATGGACAGTCTATTCTGTTATGTCAGGGGGGGTTTGGTGGTAGAGGCAATACCCACTTCAAATCCTCGATGGTAACCACTCCCAGGAAAGCGGAATATGGTACGCCAGGTGAAGCTCGCACCGTTTGGTTTGAACTCAGGGTGCTAGCCGATATTGGGTTGATAGGCATGCCGAGTGTTGGCAAAAGTACCTTACTGTCAGTACTTACACGTGCCACCCCGAAAATCGCTGCATATCCGTTTACCACTTTGGAACCACAGCTTGGTCGTTTGGTATTGGGAGAAAAAGAGGTGGTGGTAGCAGATATACCCGGATTAATTGAGGGAGCTAGTCAGGGCAAAGGACTGGGAACCGACTTTTTACGTCACATCGCTCACTGTCAGGCTTTGTGTTATGTGATTGCAGTACCAGAAGAAGTGCTTTTGGCTCAAGAATCAACTGAAAAAGTCATTGCTCAATCGCTTTGGCAACAGTATCAACTGGTCAAGCAAGAAGTGGTGACCGCACACCCAGAATTATCTTCGAAGCAATCGTTGGTAATCCTCAATAAGTGTGATATTTATTCAGAAGAATTAATAAAAACTATCAAGCAAACATTTACCAAAAACAAAACCCCGCTAACAGCAGTCAGCGGGGCGACTCATTTTGGCTTATCAGAGCTAAAAGCTCAACTTGCTCAATGGTTTTAAGGATTATCTGCTGGAGGAGCGACTACCTCAGTTGGATTTGGGGCCACTGTCGGCGCCAGAGTTGGCGCAGTCTCATTGCCGGTGTTCTGCACTGCTTGTTCGGCAGGTGTGTTGAGTTGTTGATCAAGCAACGAAGGTGTAGCTGTTTCTTGTGGTGGAGTTGCTTCACCCGCTGACTCACCGGCTGGTGTGTTCTTTTCGATTATAGTCTTTAGCTCTTCAAGCTCTTTAGTTGCCGTCACAAAATCTTCTGAAGCTGGGTCTAGCAGACTGAGTACTGCTTCATATTCTTGTCTGGCTTCGTCATACATTTGTAGAGCTAGGTACGCTTGCGCTACGTTGTAGTGGGAATTGGCGTAGTCTGGTTTTACGTTGACTGCCTGCTGAAACACACTGAGTGCTTGCTCGTTTTGTTTGGCGTTGAGCAATACACCCCCAAGTGCTAGCCTCAGTTGAGGATCACTTGGAGCAGTTTGAATTGCGCTGACGTAGGTTTGAGTAGCCCATTGCTCAGCATCCTCAGCAATACCAATCATATTTTGGTATACCTGTGCTAAAACCTGCCAGTTTGTGGCGTCATTAGGATCCAGATAGGCAGCAGCTCTCGCTTCAGTCACTGCTTGTTGCAACAGCGTACTAATTTGTTGCTTTTGCTCATCCGTCACTTCCTCGCTGTTTGATAAACCAGAGGCAATCAATAGGTTGGTGATTGCATAGGTTCGTCGTATTGAGTCTAGGTAGGGTAGCGCACGCACCGCCGCTTGTTGATTGTTATATAACCCCAGTGCATCATTTTCGAGTGAGGCCTGAGTGGCTTGGTGAGAGAGCACGAGAGCATAATAGGCTCTACCAACTCCATAAAAGGAGATGAGTAGCCCGAGAGCAAATACAATGGCTAGTGCGTAGACTGGCAGCGCTGGCGCTTTTTTTGTACTCGCCATGCCATCAACACCAAAGTTCATGGGGTTGAGTACTACCTTATCAATCAGGGCGGTAAGATGGAATTTGGGTCGACTGTGTGATCCTGCCAACAGCGCCACAACTAATAGTGCTTGCAGTCCAATAAGAACTGGACTTGCGGGTAGTACTATGAACCAGAATACTGTTGTGAGAATTGCCAAACTGAGTGGTAACTGGTTTTTTGACTCAGCTCGAGCCTCTCTCACAATTTGATAGGTTACAAGTGCCCAGGCTAGAAAGCCAATAATTCCCACTGTAGAGAGAAGAGTAACAGGTGTATTTATGGACGAAGTGAAGATGGCAGACCAATTTTCAGTTCCATTTACAAATACTGGTTTATAGATTCGATAATTATTAATGTATGAACTGGGACCCGAACCGATCAGGGCTGTACGTGGTGAGCGTATGCTATCAAGCATAACTGACCAGCTGGCGGAAAACGAAGGGAGCACTATTGGCGCTGGCCCATTGGGACGAACCGCCCAAAGATGCAGAACGATTCCCAAGCCGACAATTGCCAATAAAGCAATGTTAATTGGAGAGCGGAGGCGTTCGCTAATAATTTTACCGACCAAAGCCGCCGCTGATATGGCCAAAACTTGAATGGCAGTCAGTGTTGAGCTGGCTAAACTAAAGGCTAGGCTTGAAGGGATAGTTAGCCCAAACGCACGATTGAGCAATTGAGCAGGACCAAAACCTACTAATTGCAGGATTGCTAGCAGAGTAATAGCCACTCCAGTTCCAGCTAATGTTGGTACAACGTATTTACCGGCGTTTTTTGGAAGTAAAGCACCGCCAATGAGGATGATTATCATCCAAGCAATCCAGCTACCACCAACACCCATTAGTTCCTCAACTGGGTAGGGTTTGGCTACGACTGCAGACACAGCCGTAAAAATGCCAAAAATTGCAGTTGGCAGCAAAACTGGCGACGAAACCATCTGGAAACCTTTGTGCATTAGGGCGCGACCGACATAAATTAGACCTAAAATAATCGCGCCAAACAGTAGTAAGAACGATTTTGTATCCGTTACGAATCCGTCTGTTATGGGTACCACTAATAACCCAAAGAAGAATATAAGCGACATGGTGATTCCTAGAGCAAAGGTTGCGAGGTAATCTTTGGTATTTGTATTTAGCATAGATCTCCATTAAAACAGTTACTACAGAGGAACACAAGGCGAAGTTTTACTTTGTATATACGTCTTTTTTCTTGGCATTAGTTAACTATCCACCAGGTGAAGCTAATATCGGTTGCCGTCGTGTTATCCAGACTTACGGTAAACGATCGTTCGTCTGATGCTTGAGTGGTTGATTCGTCTGCTGGTGCGTTGATGGTTTTGACGAATAGTACCTGGTTATTAGTACTACCTAAAGGTGTCAAATAGATGAGCGAGTCACGTCGAACATAGGGGTTGCGAATGATGAGTTCTTTATTGCCGGCGGGCAAGATGGCTCTTCCAGTAGTTTGTGTGGCATCTTGAGTCAGTTGACTAGATTCTGTGGCGGCGCCGGCAACATTCGGTCTCTCCAATAAGTCTCGACCCAAACTCAGTGAGGAGAAGCTGGCTTTTCCTTGAGCGGACACCGTAGCAACTGGCGTACCGGCGTCACCCAAGACTTCAAACTGGCCACTCGGACTGGCAATTTCACCAGAAATTGATGCGTCCAAACCACTATTTGTTGCTCCAAGGCTTAATTTGATGGATTCGCCTGGATTAAGTGGTTCAATTACGTTTGCTAGCAATGAGCCTTCTACACTCACGTTGCCAGCCACGTAGAGGTTGCCATTGATAGTAACCTGACCAACTTCATCAAGAATCATCAAATCACCCATGAGTGCCAACATACCTTTTCCAGATGGCTGAATGAAGAAAACCGGTGATTCGTCTGGAGTGCTGGCGCCAGCTGAGAAGCTTAGGTAGGTATCAGTCATTTCTAGTTTATTGCCAACTCGCAGGGTGTTGCCAATTCCCAAGCTATCTCCAACATAGGCGATTCCATTCACTTTGAAGTAGCGATCGATGAAGCCAGCGCTGGAATTAAGGACCACATCATCATCGGCCAGATTCAGATCGGCTACTGATTGATCCAATTGAGCCGCTTGGCTGGCAGTACTACTTATACTACCGAGAACTTGGTACAAACTTGAGTAGTCATCTTGGGGTGAGGGGATATTGCCAGTGATGACATCAATCATTGATGGTTGTCCCAATAGTTCGGCTATTTGCTCGTCTAGATCTGCAATTGTTTTCGCATACAGCGTTCCAGATATGGTTGCCTCGGCAAATTCGGCTGTAGTTGCTCTGACAGAATCAAGTTGTGCCATGCCTGCCTCAAGCGCATCGATACGGGCTGAGTTGGCATCCAGCTCGTTGACGGTCATGACGCCAGCTACACTGGCATTTTGACTCACCAATAATGAGCCGAGTTGGGTTTGGCCAGTTACATTCAAGCTCTCCGTAGTCACTGAGGTGGCATCGATGTCTTGAGTGGTGAGGAGATCAGTTATAGTAAGGTCTTCCACAATTGGCTCACCTGTGGTTGGTTCTCTCTGGAAGACTTCTGCCAACCAGGCAGATTCGGTAGCAGTGGCCACTGGGGCGGGAGTGGGGGAGACTTCCACAATTACTGGGTTGGTAGCCTGATTTTCTTGAATAATTGAAACGACATATTCGCGTAAGGTTTGACCATTGATTGAAAGGTTGCCTACTGACAAATCAACGATTTGAGCCCGACCAGTGACCACTAATTCTTTTGTGCGAGTTAGGCCGGCTTCAACTATGGCGGTGATTGTTCTGGTAAACGCAGCAAAGCGATCGTTGATTGGGGTGGCGGTCACAGCATTGGTGACTTGGTATGAGGTTTCGTTGCTGCCAGCAATTTGTAAATTCACAAATTCTTCAACACTAATATGGTCTGGCTCACTACCGTCATACCAACTAACGCTTAATTGAACAACAATCTTTCCGACCACAGTTGGATCAGTTTCTGTATAAGACTGTAGGGCTCGAGCAACAACTTGACCTTTACCAGTCGCTCTCATACCTACCCCGGGGATAGATGAAGTAGTAATGAGGTCACCAGGCAAAATTGGACCGTTGATGGTACTGACTTTTACTGGAATTCGACCACTGATTGCGACCGGCCTAGGATTTTCTTCAGCTGAAAAGTTTTGACCAATTGTCTCATTTGGATTTGTAGAGATAATTCCTACCACACTAGTTTGGTAGTTGTTAGTTGACTTTGCTATCCATGCTTTTGATCCAAGTTCTCCATCTGTTATCACCTCGACTGATTCTCTAGTTGGATCTACAACAACGATGTCTCCGGCGTTTATACTTGCATCAGTTGTTCCGTATTCTTCGGCATAGTCGCCTGGACTGCCGGTACAGTCTGTGATATAGGAGTTTCCAGAAGCATCCCAACATAATCTTTCGGTATTAGCAGTGGTAAATCCTCCAACCTCCAATAGACCGCTCAGATAATTCTTGTCTGCTCCCACGGTGTAGATGCCCCAATCCCGACTTGGGCTACCATCGGCGACATTTATGTATAGTCCATAATTATTGCTATTATCACTTGAGCCGTCCCAAGTACCAGTTGAATTTATGTATAACCCGAATTTATCGATAGCATTGGTTGTGGTTGTGGCAGTGTTGTCGATACGTGCGGCGGTGAATGATCCAGTTTTTGCTCCACTCCCAACAGTTTGGAAAACTGCGGTAGGGGCGGTGCTGCCAATACCCACATTGCCATTTGAAGCAATGGTGAGCACATCAGCTCCACCCGTTCTGAGCTGGATTGCTTCTCCAGACACGGCCTCAATATTGAAGTCGCCTGCTGTATCGACGTTAAACGAACCATATTTTTGAGCGGTAGCACCCGTATCATAGCCGTAGACATACAGGTTTCTGTTATCCCCAGAGGCAGCTCCACCAAAGAGGTACACATGCGAATCAGCATCGTAATTAATGTGGAAATTGCTGGTGGATGTCTCAATTCTTGGACTCCCATTCCAACCAATCACTAGAGCTGCGGTACCACCGCTGTTGTAAAAGTTTGCTCGATTGTCTGCAGAAGCATAATTAAAGTAACTTACCCCAGAAGTAGGTTTGTGAGAAATAATATCGGTTGAAGTGAGAGTAATATCTCCAGTTCCCGAATTTAAGTTTAGAGCAGTGGCTCCCGTAGCATTACCGATGGTAATAGTTTTAGCATTGGCTCCGTTGCCAATCTTGAGCGTATTTGTTGTTGCTGAGTCAATATTTAGAGCAACTGAGGAGGTTAAGAATGCCTCGGTGGCACTGGTGAGATTGAGAATTCCGTTGGCTGCTCCAAAACTAAGCTTGATTGTATTATCGGTGTCATTATCAAGTGTTTCACTGTTTTGCAAATTCAGATCAGTAGTAAATGAAGTACCGGAGATATTCAAGGCCGTACCCGTATTACCATCAAGCACTAAGTTAGTAATGGTGGAGGAAGTCCCATTAGCATCAACGCCGGTTGAGAATCGACCAGTACCAACCACGTCTAATGCTTGACCGGGAGATGCTGAACCAATTCCCACATTGCCATTCTGTAGAATGGTCACTGCGGTGGAACCTG
>CAYNWG010000004.1:0-21926 GCA_964400865.1 uncultured Pseudomonadales bacterium | reverse complement strand
CAAACATGTCGAGTGTTTGATTTTTGGGGTAGATGGCTCCAGCATTGATTGTCCAGAAGTTAGCAGCGGCACCAAGGAGAGCTGGATCTGTCCAAGTGGGAGCACCAGTGCCACCACTGGTGAGTAGATGACCGCTGGTACCAACGGTAGAGAACTCGAGTGAATCAGCATCTGAGTAGGCAATACTTCCGGCAGAAGCGGTCATCACCTTATTCGTACCACCCTGTGAGAGATTTAAGTACTGAGTAGCTGCAATGGTGTTGGCATCAGACCAGTAGGTAACGTAATTAGTCGTACCAGTCATGGCAGTGGGAGCGGAACCACCATTGCCTTTGAGCACACCCGTTAAGGCTCCCGTTGCAGACAGCGCTGAAGCGCCTTTGTAGATTAAGCCTCCCGTTGCAGCAGCAGACAGGTTGGCGTTGGTGCCACCATAGGTGAGGCCGAGTGTACCAAAGGAAGGTGCACCAGCTCCTCCAGAAATCAGCGCCATGCCAGAAGTACCCGCAGTGCTAAAGGCATAGGCAGTGCCCGTACCATAGGAAACCCCACCGGCAGTGGGAGTAGCAGTACCATTGGTTCCACCACGAGCAATGGCGAGCTGACCTGTCCAACCTAAGGTAATACTCGCAGCCCGAAGCAGTGCTGTGGTTGGTGTGCCACCTAAAGTAGCCGTCACATTGGTGTCATCCACTTTCGTTAAAGCAGCTCCCGTAATATCGGAACCTGCTAGGGTAGCGTCAACAAAGTTAGTGCCATTGCCTCGAAGAACATTGCCGCTGGTTGCGCCATTGGCTACTCGAAAGCCTGTGTTGGCATTGACCACACCAGTCGTCACAGTCGTATGACCGGCTGAGATACCCGTAGAGAAGTAACCGCCACCCACCACGTCTAGTTTCTGAGTGGGAGTAGCTGAACCAATTCCCACATTGCCATTCTGTAGAATGGTCACTGCGGTGGAACCTGCTGGAGCGAATGCGATGTTACCGGTTGTAGCAGAACCCAGTAGTAACGTCTGCCTATTCGTTGTACCCAGTACTCCCGTTGCAGCTATGGTAGTCGCTCCAGCTGCTCCAGCAGACACGGAAGCGGTAGGAGTGCCTGAGTCGACATTGAGAAATGCAAACTTAGCGGAAGCAGTGGAAGTGCCACCCACAAACATGTCGAGTGTTTGATTTTTGGGGTAGATGGCTCCAGCATTGATTGTCCAATCACTGCCCGCCGCGCTACAGTTGCCACTGGTATCACAAACTTGGTAGGCACCTTGGTAGAGTGTGGTTCCGTAGATTGCTGACCAGCGCGCCGTATTAGTTCCCAGAGTATAGGTATTATTGGTACTCGGGAGAAAATCGTTACTCAATAAGAAATCTGAACCGTCAAACCTCAAGTAATTTGTTGCTCCATTAGCGAAATAAAGATAATTGGCAATTTCCACGTCACCAGCAACATCCAGTTTGGCAGTTGTAGTTGTGGTACCGATGCCGACGTTACCAGCAATGTTAAAACCGTCGTCGGTTTGGAGAATGTTAGCAGCGCCTCTGTAGAGGTTGGTGTCAACCGCTGAAGCTCCAGGACCCCACTGCATTTTTCCAAAATTATTTATATCAAACCGGTTATATGACTCAGGAGTTCCATAAGTAGCACGAACTTGTAAGATTCGACCATCATCAGAGTTTGGTGCACCGCTGTTGATAGCAAACCCAAGTGAGGGAGTGTATGTTCCGCCACCATTGTCGCTATAACCGAAGCGCATATTAGCTTGTCCTGTTTGTGGACCAACGATACTAGAATATCTTGCGTTTGCATTCCAGAGACCATCTCCTGTATATGACGAGTACAGAGCTCGGGCAGAAAACACTCCGGTAGAGCCGACAACAAAGCTATTAGAATCACCCACTTGAAAAGCGGACCCAGGACTTGTTGTTCCAACACCTACATAACCGTTATTTAAGACAGTTAACCTCTCCGTTAGTCCTACATCTCCACCCACGCTAGTTCTGATGCCGAAATTTTCACCGTTTAAGATATCAATCTTGGGATCGGTGGTGCCTTTGAAGGTAAGTGTGCCAGAGGATGAGGCAGTGCCAGCAACTTCGAGTGCAGCTCGAGCAACTGTTGTGCCAATGCCAATGTTACCGCTTTTATCGATAACACCCAGTGGTGTGCCTACGGAGGTTTGCCACTGCATGATATCTCCAGTTGCTCCAGGACCAGCCTTGAGAGTAAGCGTGGTACCGCCGGCGTACGTAGCGGACAAAGTAGCTCCGGGAGCAGAGAGATATCCCTCGATCAGGGTGTTTGAGTTTATAAGGGTTTGACCGGTTCCATTAGGGTTAATAATCACATTGCCATTACTTCCAGATGATGTCTCTAGTGTCAGGGTTTTGGCGGTTAATGTAAACGAATCACCAGTTGCTTCTAAAATCGGATTGGCATTACCAAATACAACCTTTCCATCGTTTCTCATCACTAAGACGGTATTTTCAACCGCACTGGCAGAAGCAGGGTAGCCCTGCAGTGTTTCAGAATTAAGTGCATAGGCAACCGTCTTTATTGACTGACGGGGATTTAGAATTTCGCTATTAACCTGCACTTCCAACCACACATTGCTATTTTCTGTAAACACATCAGAAGTGATCTCTGCACCACACGCATCTCCAAGCGTAGTGGAGAAAATACCATCCTGATCTGGATCAATATTACACGAAGTCGAATCCCAGAGTAAGTTGCCACTGCCGGTGGCCGGACCTGAATCATACAGGCGAAAACGCATTGGTGTTATTGAAGTAATAGGAGTTCTTGCCGCACTTGTAAGACGACCTTGGAAAGAAAGTGAGCGGTTTGGTCTGGTCAGACTAGTTGGGAAGGCAAGTGGCGATGAAACATCTGAGAAAAACTGTTGATACCCAAGAAACACAGTTCCAAGTAGAAATAACACCCCCATCGCTAGATTAAAATAGCCAAGCAAAGGTTGTGCTCCCATCGCTTGCTTAAGCCTTGAGAAAAATGGAGCTCTTTTAATCTTATTTATCGGTGAGTTGGCAAAGTGCTTGGGTAGGTATTGTTGAACGTCTATATTTTTTAATGGCAACGACCAAATGGCTTGTCGATCATCTACCTGAGTAGGCGAAGTAGTAAGCTCGCGTACTGTTGTCTTACTCTTGAGGAGTTCAGTAAACTCATTGCTAGAAAACGACTTCCAATGATTAGTGGTAATCCATCCGCTTTCTTGTAGCCATTGAAAAAACTGACTCAAGCTTGCTAACTTTCGGTGAATAGTTGCCTCCGAGGATCCTCTGGAATGTTCGTACTTGATGAAACGAGTAATTTCGGTTTTTTGTATGATTTGATCGGGTGAATTTAAAGCAACAAAACCTAAAAATTGTCCGATATCAGAACGATAATTTTTGATAGTAGAAGGTAAGCGCCCAGTGGACTGCAGTGCTAATAAGTACTTGTGTAGGGCAACTCCAATCTGGGAGAGTTGATAATTTTGTGCAAACTGCCTCAGTAGAGGTGGCAGTTTAGCTGAAACGGGTAAATTTTCCCAAAGTGGAGCTCGTTTATCTGCTTGGGCTTGATTAAATTCCTCAAGCAGAATTGTTATCGTCCTTTGGATTTCTTGTTCGCTGTTTTGATTGTGGTGATGTACTTGTGTGTAAATCACAAACAAAGCTGCGAGATGGTGGATGTACATGTTTTGGGCTAGCATGAAGAAGTTTTTGTGATCAGTCAGCTTTCTCGGTATTAGACAATTAGATGATCTGGATAATCTTGGCAGAACTTAAACTTGATGTCAAAGTCTGGAATATTAGAGATTTTCTAGAGTATTTACTCTAGATGTGTATAACTATGGTTTACGGCAATAAAATGCAGAAGATTTTACAACTTCACGCCATTTCATGGCAATCATAGTGAAATGTGATTCGGTATATATTTGCTAATATGCCTGGTGAGAAAAAAATAATATCAGCTTGACAATACTAACTGTGAAATTGTACATTGTATTAATATAACTAACCTTTGTGAACATATTATTACATTTCTTTGATACAGAAGACGTAATCCAGAGTAAAAGTGTAATAAATTGGTGAGTATTGAAAAATATACGCAAATTAATTAGTTCGGGTATAAAATATGTGGATAACTGAAAATTGATGTCAAAAATACGTATATATATTATTGTAATAAATACATTTATCTAGTGTCATACAACCGCATACACTCAAATGAAAAATAATACCCGAAAATTACTACTTTATCTCTATCCAAATACCAAGGAACGACTGGCAATCCCAATCGAATCTCTTGAGCTTGCAAGCCCAGACCTTACAACATCGGGAAGAGCATCGCTCCTACGGCTCTTAGAAAAACGCGGCTGGGTGTTATCTTTAAATCAACCCAACAAATCAGCGCTACTTTCTTTAACTAGTTTGGGTAAGGCAGCGCTAGAACGCGAAATTCCGGTTCTGTTTAGAAAGAACTCCAAAGACACTGAAATTTGGACTGCAATCCTTTTTTGCGTATCCTCAAAGAGTGATCCTCAGTTTAGAAATCTCAGAAGACTTATACTCGCAAATGGTGGAGTAGCTCTATCAAGAGGGATGTATATTTTCTCTGGTGATATACCTATGAAGCTCCAGAGTACTGTATCAAGCCTCTATAGCCAGCAGGTTAGTATATTTACTATAAGCGAGTGGATTTTCGGTAAAGATCCGTCATTGTTGTTTGACAAATCTGGTCTTGCTCGGGTGATTGATATTTACTCGAGTATTAGCAAAGAAGTTGATGAACTGCTAAGCATTTTATATAGCGAAAAAGGTTTGAACAATAAAAGAAAACTGCAAATTTCAACTGTACTGGAAAGAATGTATAGAAACGTGCTTGAGGATTCCCCCATGGTGCATCGTTTTTACCCAGACACCGTTCCCATGGTAACCATTTTACAAAAAATTCAACGATTGATAATAACATTGTTCTCAACCTAATTATTATAGGTAATTAATTGTTCCAGGTTTGCGGTAATCATTTGGTAATGATTTACAATAATTGCTATGAGCGGAATATAACATTCGGTTAAACAATATAGTAATATCAAGTAGATGCGAAAAGATATAAAAAAGAATACATATAACAAAAAAAACTATATTGCAACAAATAACTACAAGATAAGCGATAATAAAGCAGGAAAAATGCGGAAAAACAGTTATTACGGCAAAGAAGATACATTATTGTTAGAATGCCTTGTATTCGTCGCGAGTAAGCGAACAAAGACCGAAAGAGAACAACAAAAAAATGAAATACCAGTAATAACTGATGGACTAAGAAATAGTAACAAGCCAATTGCTAAGACTTGGGTTTTGAAGAGCGAGCCTTTCCATTGTGTGCTATTCAAGAGCAATTTAATCAAACCCGATTGTTGCTTTAGTTGTTCAACTGGAATATGGATGAATGGCCATGGTAGTTCGTTACTGTAATTTACCACTTCCCCTAGATAAAAGCGGTGCCAAGGAACGGACTGTGGTCTTTTTGCTACACTAGGAAATTGAAGGCCAGACCATCGTGGTTGCAGGATAAGATTCCCAGTTTCTATTCTTGGAAGTAGGAAATTTCCAAAGCGATCGGTCACAGAAATAATCGTTGACTTTCCGTTGACTGGATTAACTACCTCAATTGGGATCAACCAAAGTGGCTGCAGGCTAGATCGGTCGTGTACTTCGCCATCTGGATTTTGTTTTCTTCTCCAACCAAACCACCAAATAATTAATTTTACCATCGTCAGATCTGGTATTCGTCCAAATATATGTATGAGTACTATAACCATTATTAAAGATGGTGATAATAGTATTAATGGCGCCAGCCATTCCCAAAACGGTCTTCGCTCCTCTGTAATGAATGTTACTCTGTCTTTACCACGCTTAATGACTAGATCCGATTTTGGCCTGTTAAACAGTGTGATAAAGGGTTGTAGCGGAGATTGCTGGGATGGTCGTAAAGTTGGCACTGGCGTTGGAGTCTGAGCCACTAAATAGATCGAAGGTTTTGGATAGATAGTTGTGGTAACTGGGGCTACGGCTGTAGGAGAAATAACTGTTTCAGCTGATGCTTTATAGATAAACTGGATTGGAGTGAGTGTATTTGTGTGACCCGCTGAGTCCTCTATGATGAGTGTTAAAGTCACTAGCGTATTTTTATCTAGTTTGGGGAACTGGTACTGCCAGGTTCCATCTGTACCAATATGATATGTCGTGCTTAGAGTGTTCTGGCCAGGGATTGCAAGGATTATCAGCAATGTAGTATTTGGCTCCCCAAGACCAGATATTAGCGGATCTTTGTGTTTGACTGCAATTGGTTCAGACGGTAAAGTTTGGCTATTTGCTGTTGTTATCAAGACCGTCTCATCTTCTATCTTTGTGATGCTTAGATATGGAGCGAGAGTATCAATGCTAAAATCCCAAGTAGCTGAAGTTGCCGTGTTACCAATTGCATCAGAAGCGACAATATTCCATGTGTAATCCCCATCAGAGACCGTCGTCTTTATTGTTAGCGAGAATGTATTGGTGTCTTCATTTACTACGAGCGTAAATAATGCCGTATCTTGGTCAATTGGTGAGATTTCAGATATGTAGATAATTCCATTTACCCAGAGATCGTAGTGGTTAATCCCAACATTGTCCGTACTGCCATTCCAAACAAAAGTTGGGGTGTTCGTAATCAGTATCGCTTCGTCTTCTGGCGATATCAGAATCGGGATGCTGGGGGACTCTCTGTCTTGTACTGTGGCAGTTACCATTGACGCAGAGTCTGTGCTTATTTGAACTTGCGCCTGCACTCGATGAAAATTACTAAAGAAGAACCAAAATACTAAAATAAGCGTGCTGACTACCCATTTTTTTTGCGAAATATTGTCATGCACCGTGCCTTCTAATCTTAGCGAATCAACTGTTACTTCGACTCCAACCGAGACAGCTTCTCTTCCAGCTCTTTGATCTTAGCCGATTGATCTGTTTTGCGATGGATCATGTGTCTGCGAACGGCGATGAACATAGCTAGTAAGACAAGTAGTGTCAGTACAGCTGCTACAACGAGAGTGAAGGGGAAGAGCCAGAATGAAGTTTTAGCGATTGCAATCGCTCCCTGACTACCATAGTTCATGGTGATAGTGGCAGTGTATCTACCGGTACCCCAAACTTTTTCCCAACTACCTTCAAATCGACGTTCGGTGAGCGGAAAGATATTTTTACTTTCAATGGCTACCTGATCGACTTTTCTACCCAGCATATCTCTGAACTCAAGCATGAGGCCAGGCTGAATATGAATATCTGATTGATTCTCGATAGTAAAAGAGTATGGTACCGGGCCATACTCAGTTAATTTGGGTATGTTGAAGCTTCGAACAAATGCGCTTTCATTGATAGCACCTTTTACGTTTACGTAGAGTAAAGTTCCTACTCGTTGCGAGATACCGGTGGCGGAGAGTTGAGTATCGGCCGTCTCACCATCTTTTGGTACTGCTTCAGTACTGGGTTGATGAGTAATCATCGCATAGTGACCACCAGGAAGAGCGTCGTCTGGGACTGCAATAATTACTGAGATGATCTTTGTTTCATTGGGTTGAATAGTCTGTAGATTGGGAGCAATAGTGATCCAGGAAGAGAGACTCCAACGGTTAGAGAGGTTTTGATCTGTCACCGCAATGGGAGTGGAACCATCTACATCAAGTACGAAGTCATGTACTGAAGAAAGAACGTTAAGTGGTTTGTCAGAAGTGTTGCGAACTCGAACCGTATCTTGCAATACTTCTCCAGGACTTGCGGTGAGAGAACCATCATCACCCAGTCTTGGTGGAATAGCGGTCAACGTAGTTTGAGATGGAGAGGTAGCAGGCTCTACTGGAGTTTCAGTCTGAGCAAGAACCACCTGAGCAAAAGAAAAGCTGACAACAACTGAGAATACAAACAGAAAAGCGGTAATGATGCTTCTGTGATTAATCTTGGGAGTGGGGCAGTGCATAGTGTTTCCTTAACTACGATTGGTTAAAACGTCGCTGTAGCGGTATACGTGAGATAGTTGCTGTATTCACCAGCTGACTGAGTGGCAGCGATGATAGCTTTGTAGCAGACAAAGACGTTGTCGTTGTCGGCTACGGTGCTACCTGTAAAGATACTTTGAGGAGCCTGACTATTTTCGGCATCTGCAAACTGTTTGAAGCAGTAGTTGGTACCATCGCAGTTGCCCGAGTTGGTGTTGTAAGAGAAGGCGGGCGTACCTGCGCCTGCATTAACTTCATGCAAACTATAGGCAAAACCCTTGGCAGTGCCCAGACTCCATTTGGCAGGCGCAGTATGAGACATAGCGCCACCATCGCCAATAGAATCAGGTATGCAGTTAACTCCGGTATTGTCACCAGTACAGACAGCTCCGCCACGACCAAGTTGGTCATTTTCTACGGTAGTGACCGCATAGCCATTGGGGGCATTGGTAGAAACCGAAAGTGCTTGGGCAGCAGAACTAAAGTTAGTGATGCTCAGTGAACCCAAGGGGACGAGACTTGCGGTGGTTGTCACGTCAGTATTAACACCACAAACAGAAGTACCACTATTGACTCCCAAGATGCGGAACGTGATTTGAGGCAGAACCGTGGCGGTTACCCTGACTGATTCCACTACTCCTACACTTACCGTTGTGGTATCTCCTCCTGAATATGTACTGTCTACTTGGCGGACGATGACGTTGTAGGTATCGGCGTAGCCGATGGTATGACCAGTTCGATTTGGAGCTGGATTGATTAGCGAAGCAATGGTCATAGTGCCGTAAGTAGTACCATCAAATACTGTCCCTAGAGCTCCAGCGCCAAAGTAACGACACTCAAACGAGTGATACTTGGTGCCATTGACAGTGAAAGCAGAAGCAGTAGCAGTACCTGCGGCAAACAGATATTGAGCAGGAGCACTGGATGGACAAGTAACGGTGGGAGTACTGGTGCCAAAGTCAAAACCAGTACCATCGGGAATGCCATCTCTAGCCGCTGCATCAGTACTGTCGGCAGGAACCAGGACGCGGAAAGCACCATTGCCGATTGCATTCGCAGTCGTCAGACGAACGGTGAGTGTGGCTGAAGTAGAAGCGATGACATCATCGTTTAATTCCGTATCACCAGCAACTAAGACTGGGGCAACATTGACGGTACTGTTGTCAACAATTTCGGTAATAGTATAGGTGCCCAAACTACCTGCCTCACCAATTTTTAGCGAATCACCGACAACCAACTGAGCAGATGAAGAAGATGGCCAGACACCATTGGTAGTATTCAAATTAACTTCTGAGGATCCAACGGTATTACCAGAAGCTAATCCACCTCTAAAAGATGGTCTGGAACTGGAGAGTGTGACTGAAACATTAGCAAGATTAGCTGACCTTGTACCCTGCAGATGGCCAACGACGAACATACCGAGTACCAAACAAGCAATTAGGCCAATGCGCTGAGCCCCTGGAAGAGAGAGGATTTTCATAAGTATTTCACAAAAATATATTTATGTATTCAGTACATCATAGAAACACCAGCTATGCAAGAGTTAGTTTAGTCTGTATTAGTCATAGTAACGAGTTTTCGAGAAAATATCCATCCAAAACAAATAAGAAATACCACAACCAAAAACGAATAGGGAAGCGCAACCACGGTTCTGGTATATGAATTTCTAGTATTTCCTTGATTATCAACAATGTTTGTAGTAATGGTATATTTCCCTAAAAGAAACAAGGGGTCGTATGAAAAAACGACAGGTTCTGGAACTGCATCGTTGAGGGTCGAGGATATCGCTCGAGCCGAACGTTGTTGCTTACCTAAAATCATGTCTGGATAAATCTGCGTTTGATACACCGTTTTGCCAAAAGTGTCGATAATCGTGGCGCTTCCACTAGCAACAACAGTTTGTACTCCTTGGTTAAGAAGCATTGGAGTGAAGGATAGCCCACGTAAACTATCAAAAAACTTGGGAAGTGAAATATCTATCACTTGTAGTAAGTTGGGCAGCTCTTCGTCGCTACTCACTAGTACGACTAGGTTAGCTCCAATTACGCCATACAGTTTAGAATTTGAATTAATTTGATTATCCGTAATTGCTTGTTCAATAGTTGAGGAAAAGAGCACCGTAAGGGGATATTCTTTGGCAATTGCTTCGGGGGGGACAGTAAAATGTAAAGAAAAAATATTTGTTTCGCCTGGTTTTATTAGAATCGGTGACATTTGTTGTACTTGATCCGACAAAAAAGGAAACGAAAATGTAGGTTGCATTTCTGGGTATCCTGAATCCACTTTTGGTTTGGAATCAAACACTTTTGGAGTAACAACAATTGTGTTTATCGTGGTGTTAGTTAATTCTATGGTGTGGTTAGCTGTGGTTCCCGGTTTTATTTTTAGGTATGCACTGGGGGGGTACACAGACAAAGAGTAGTCAGATTGAGCCAATACTTGTGTGGGGTGTAGCAGGAAAGCCCAGCTGATTCCGCATAAAACCACTGTTGAAAACCATTTATTATTTTTTCTACTATTAATCATAGTGTGCCTACAAATATTAATACGCAGGTACGGCAACGAAGACAATGGATGTTTCATAGGTTCCAGCCGCCTCGCTACCAAATAGACCCGCTTTATATGTAACTGTCGCAGTTCGATCGACGACGTACCCAGTGTTACTCATAATGACCTGCATTGGTTCACTCAGAGCATTGTTGGCAAACTGACGAAAGTAATTTGCATTGATAAAGTCTGCAGTAGTATCGTCACCATTGATGTTGAAACCAAACCCACCAATATCGGCATTTTGCCATAGTTCTGCGGTAGTCTGGTCGCAATCATTGTTATCACAAGTTGTATCAGGAATGGTGGCTGTGCCACCCATCAATTTTAATGGATGTTGTTCATATGCATAAATCTGGTAACCGCCAGCGGTGGGAGCGGTTATAGTTAGGATGTTGGAGTCGGTATTATGAGTGAGTGCAGTTAATTGTCCCAAATTGATATCTATTTTTGAAATAGTAAAGCGAAATCGGTCAAGTGGATAAATATATTGAAAACCGCCACCAACAAAGTAATTTGCCGTCCCAAATTCGCCATAGGGACCAGCTCCTGTTTGGCCAACTGTATCTGTTACATTGTAGGTTGCTCCGGACTTTTCACCAGAAGTAACATTAAAATTACCAAACTGAATAACAAAGGAATTAGACTCAAGTGTTTCTGCGTAGACTATTTGATTGGAAAAGCTGAGTAAAATCAGAACAATTACGGCTCCAAAAAAACCAAAAAAATTCACTTGAGAATGCGTTGGATTAGGCAAGTTCATTTTCTGCTTTTTCAGTTAAAGTTGATTGGATAAACACGGCCTGATCGATTTGGCGATCGAGAATTTCAGCTTCTGCCAAAGCTTTTGGTTCACAAATAAAATAGTGCTCTTTCCATCGAGCGATTTGTTGACGAGTTTGGCCCAAGATCGTCTGACTATCAATTAGTTGAGAGTGTTGATTGCTGTTTTCTTTTTCTAGATTAGCTAGCTTGTCTTGCAGTTTCCTTGTTTCTTTTGAGCACTGTGTCAGTAAAACCTCTTCTTGAGCTATGGTTTGTTTTTCTTTAATTACTTCTTCGTGTTGCTCTCTGGCGAATAAGAAAAATAGTAAAATAATCGGAATGGTGATCAGATGTCCGATGTTTGAGAGAGAAATAGTTGGCTCTAGCCCAAAATGAAAAAGCGCGGTAGCCGGACCAACTGTTATTGCTGTGCTTCTGGATGAACTCATGACCAAAAAAAAGAGGTGAATGTAGGTCAGGGGAAAGAGTGGTGAGTTCAGAGTACCGCTATTTCCTATTAGTAGTAACAGGCTAAAAGTGACCAGCGCCATTTCGGCTGAATTTTCTTGCGGCAAAATATGTTTGAGTTTAGCTCGATTATATTTCTTGATTACAAAGTAACAAACAGTCGATATTGCCACAGCTTGAAGACTTAGTGGTTTAAGTATTGGTATCTGCAACCAAATAAACGCCAGGAAAATGGCAAACAGCAAAAGGGCAGTGTGCTGTCGGGAATGCATATAGCTATACTACTATAAGGTACAACGAAACTCTACGGAGATTTATGCTATACTCGAGAACATTGTGAAAAAAACACTGGTTCAAGCTTATAACCCACTAGAATTTGAAAAAAGCTGGCAGTCCCAATGGGAAAGCACGGCTTTATTTCAGTCGACAACGAAGAAACTTTCCGAAAAAGAGAAGCTTTATTTGTTATTTGCTTTTGCGTATCCCTCTGGATCTGGATTGCATGTAGGTCATGTGGAAAGCATGACTGCTTTGGACATTTTGGCTCGATACAATCGTATGCAAGGCAAGCAGGTTTTTTTCCCCGTTGGTTGGGATGCATTTGGTTTACCGGCAGAAAACTATGCAATCAAAACCGGTGTGCCTCCAGCGATGACGACAAAACAAGCGATCTCTACTTTTCATGAGCAAATAAAGCGTCTGGCGATTTCGTATGACTGGTCAAGCGAAATCGCTACGTGTCACCCTGGGTACTACAAGTGGACGCAGTGGCTGTTCTTGCAACTTCATGCGCAGGGTTTAGCCTACCAAGATACTGGCGCGGTGAATTGGTGTCCATCCTGTCAAACCGTGTTGGCGAATGAACAGGTGGTCGAGGGATCTTGCGAACGCTGTGGCACTGCGGTAGTGCAGAAACAGATGAAACAGTGGTATTTTAAGATCACGCAGTACCAAGATGAACTCATCTCGGGATTGGAAGCAGTTGATTGGCCTCACGCGACTAAACAACAACAACTGAACTGGATTGGTAGAAAAACTGGTATTACCATTACTTATCAGGTACAAACTCAGTCGGGGGAAAATGCTGGCGATATTAGTTGTTTCACTACCAGGCCAGATACTAATTTTGGAGCCACATTTGTGGTGATTGCCCCAGAGCATGAATTAGCTCAAGAATTAGCGAAAACTTCACCTGCAGTTGCAAAATATATTGAGAAAGCGCTTCATAAAACAGAACTTGAGAGACAACAAGAGGGGCGAGTGAAAACTGGTGTGGATACTGGATTAGTGGCAGTGAACCAATTAACCGATCGAAAACTACCCATTTGGGTTTCTGACTTTGTATTGGCTGGATTTGGGACTGGAGCGGTGGTTGGAGTGCCGGGTCACGATAAAAGAGATTTTGAGTTTGCTCAAACATTTTCATTACCAATTTTACGAGTGGTAAAAGCAGCTGATGGTGACATCTCAGAGATTACCAAACCAGAACAAGTTCAAGAATCAGAAGGAGTGATGGTCAATTCTGGATTTTTAGATGGTTTGGCAATTTCTGAGGCTATTGAAGCCATGGTGGTACATCTGGAAAAGCAGGGATGGGGCAAACGAGTGACAACCTACAAACTCAGAGATTGGTTGATTAGTCGGCAGCGCTATTGGGGTGCGCCAATTCCAATTGTTTACGATCCAGAGGGCAAGCCCCATCCGGTCAAAGCAGAGCACTTACCTTGGTTATTACCTACCGATGTAGATTTCAAACCCACGGGAGAATCACCTCTGCGTTCATCAAAAGAATTTATTGAGAGAACAGAGAAACTCTACGGTAAGGGCTGGAAACCTGAATTCGATACCATGGATACTTTTGTTGATTCAAGCTGGTACTACCTGAGATATGTTTCGGCGAGAGATGAGCAGGTTTTTGCTGACTCAAATCAGCTGCAACATTGGTTACCAGTCGATTTCTATATGATTGGGCCAGAACACATCGTGCTTCACTTGCTGTATTCGCGTTTTTTCACTAAATTCTTACGCGACCAGGGTTATCTACTATTTGATGAACCTTTTTTGAGGATGCGCCATCAGGGCATGATCTTGGGTCCAGATAATAAAAAAATGAGTAAGAGTAAGGGAAACGTAATCAATCCAGATGAAATCATTGAAAAATTTGGTGCAGATACCTTACGAACGTATGAAATGTTTATGGGGCCAATCGAAGCAGACAAACCGTGGGATGTGCGGGCTGTAGTGGGAGTATATCGTTTTTGGCAGCGCTTTTATAATTTGGTGTCAGCCAATTTAGACTCTGAGCAATCATTGGCTCAAAAGCAATCTGAACCGACTGAATCGCAGTTACAAGTACTACGTAAGTTACACAAAGTGGTACATAAAATTACCACTGACATTCCTGAGCTGAAGTTTAATACCGCGATAGCAGCTTTGATGGAGCTAGTAAATACCTGGGAAGAACAAGAAGCTGTGAGTATACCCCTAGAACAGGTTAGCGTGGCGATTCGAATGGTGGCGCCGCTGGCTCCGTTCTTGGCCGAGGAGCTCTATCAGCGATATCTCAAGGTTGTTGGTACTCAAGCGGCGCCAAAATTTTGGTCCGTTCATCAGGCTGAGTGGCCTACAGCAGATCCATTGCTCGCAAAAGAAGACTCTATTGTTTTACCCATTCAAATTAATGGAAAACTGCGAGCAACCCTTCATCTTCCTGTAGAAAATACGTTAACTGAGGCAGAGCTCGTTCAGCAAGCGCTTCAACTTCCAGATGTGAAAAAGTGGGCATCAGACAAGACTCTTAAGCGAACGATATATGTTCATAACAAAGTTCTAAGTTTAGTTATTTAATCTCAAATACGCTACAGTTGGTGTCAGATAATTTTGTTAGATTAAGCCCGTGTTATTCAGTCATGGCTTAGATTCAAAAACCGAATGGTTGTTGTTGCTCAAACGCTACCGTAAGATTCTAGTAATTCTATTAATAGTAATTGGATGGCTGATCGGCTTGGCCGATTTAGTTTGGTTAGTCATGATTGGCAGTCGAAGCACCGTACTAGAGTGCCCTTCGCAAACCGAAATTACAGTTGATGCGAGCGCAGCTGCTCAAATATTAGTTGATATCCGTGGCGAGGTTGTTAACCCAGGTGTGTATGCCTTAGACTCAACTCAGCGACTGGGAGAGGCGGTTGAGAAAGCTGGAGGACTGACTAAGTTTGCCAATGCTCCATATGTTCTGCACGCACTTAACATGGCTCAGTCTTTGGAGGATGGTCAAAAAGTCTATATTCCACATACCGAAGAATCGCAGTACTGTCACCCGATTAATCAGTTTAGCTCAGAAGTTGAAAATATAGAAATAAATAATGGCGGGTTGATTTCTATCAATACTGCTAATGTTAGCGAGCTAGAGTCGCTCGCAGGGATTGGTGCAAAACGAGCGGAGGATATTGTGGCGAACCGACCGTATGAAACAATTGAACAACTAATAGAGCAAAAAATAGTCTCAAATGATGTTTTCAACAGGATTAAAGCACAAATTAGTTTATAAAATTATTAAGTCTACTCAATTTGGTAATAAGTATCATGCTCCTATAACATAAATATGCGTCCAGTAGTTTTGTATACGATCATATTAGTAATAATAATACTAACGCATATATTGCAATTAAATAATCCAAACAAATATATACCGAATCAAGTGTTCACAATCAAAAAATTTATACTAAAACAATACTCTCCGACTTGTTGGTATGTTCATAGTTCACTTCTCTTTCAGTTAGATAGCTGTGGAAGCTATGAGCTTGGTAGCCACTTAACCCTAATTGGCACTCTAGCAGAGCCTACTGATAGCGCTGTAGATGATCTCTTTTTACTTGAACTATCAGATGTAAAAGTCGTGATTAAGCCTTCAGAGTTAGCCTGGTACCAACCGAAGTTTATCCAATCCAGATTATTCCAGATTAGAAATGATTTACATTATCGACTACGACTAATCTTGCCCAAACAAGATGCTGAGTTGTATTTTTCGCTTCTATTTGGAGGCACTTCATTTTTACCAGACGAGACAAAACAAGCCATTGTATATCTAGGAATTCAACACATCATGGCTGCATCTGGAATGCAGGTAAGCCTACTGTTGTTATTATTTTTACCCCTGGAAAAGTACTTGCCAAAAAAAATTAGACTACTATTTCGGTTTGGCTACTTATTGTTGTACGCAGAGTTAGCGTTAATGAGTGTTTCTATTGTGCGAGCGGTTCTCCAGAGCATATTGAGCACTTTGTTATTGGTTAAACATCAACAAAGCTCCTACTCATGGTCACTCTTGCTATTTTTATTATTTTTTCTTGCAACTGATTTTTCAGACAGTCGAGTAGCGTTACAACTAACTATCCTAGCAGTCATAGGCTTGCAATTCCGGCAGTTTATCGAAAGACTGAGTCATTGCCGGGTTGGGCAAAAGAAAATAAAACAAACGATACAAAGTAAAGCAAATAAGTATATAAAAGAAGTATTAATAACAACAGTATGGGTGCAAGTTTGGCTGTTTCCATTTCTCAGTGAATATTTTATGCAGGTGAGTAGTATGAGCATTGTTGCTACTCTAGTTATTGCTTGGTTGTTAGCCCCTCTTTTTGTGCTTGGAATTATTTCGGTTAGTACAATTTCTTTTTTACCTTTTTCCACTATTCAGTCGGTACCAGTATTACTAGTTAGTTCGCCGCTGTACTTTGGGACTTGGTTGCTAGATCTTCTCATTCGTTTGATGGAATCAGTAGTGCTTCCACCAATCTCGATTGCTTTCTCAACAACAATATTGGGTGGCTGGTATCTTTGTTTAACTCTACTATTTTGGTGGTTAGATGCACGTTGGTTTGCAGTAACTCACAGTGATGATCTAAAAATTATCCGAAAGAAATACTAAGTGATATATAAGCTAGGTTTTATTATAGTTTTTTTCTCTCTTTGGACTATTTGGCCACTCATTGGGTTGCAGAAGGATCTGCAAATCATTTTTTGTGACGTGGGGCAAGGCGATGCAACTCTGCTTCAATTGGGTAGTTTCCAGTTGCTGGTTGATGGAGGGCCACCCAACGAAGAGGTTCTTGAGTGTTTGGGGAGGTATGTACCATTTATTGATCGCAAAATCGAGCTAGTAGTCGCCACTCACCAAGACTCTGATCATATTGGCGGTTTAAACTCGGTTTTTACCAATTATCGCGTGAATGAGCTTGTGTGGAATGGAGAAGAAAAACAAACCGCCGATTTTTCAACCTTTGGTCAAGCCATCCAGAGGGAGCAAGATGGTGGAATGCGCGTTTCAACGGTGACTCACGCTGGTGTAATAAGCGTTGGCTCAAATCTAGTAGTCACTTACCTATTTCCTCGAGTAGCAAAGATAGACAATTCATCAAGATTAGGGCATGAATGCGAAACACACTTACAGGATATTTCTCGTAAAAATACATTGACTGACTCTGGCTCAAATGACGGATCTATCGTACTATTTATTGAATACAAACAAGTCACCATAATGTTGATGGGTGATCTAGAATCTAGAGGTGAATTAACACTAAAATGTCTGGGCTTGCTAAAGCCTATGACCATAGTAAAAGTCGGGCATCACGGGTCAAAAACGAGTTCTAGTATGCAATTTATGAGTCAGACTCAACCCGAATATGCGGTCTTTAGTTTGGGTAAAAATAACCGATTTGGGCACCCATCACCAGAGGTATTGAGTCGTTATGATCTATTTCGATCATTAGTCCTTCGTACCGACTTGCTGGGTTCAATTGAGCTGTTAAGTGACGGAGATCGAGTGTGGAGAGAAAAATCTCTTTTTGATATCTAAATCCGTGATCACCACTCTCACATATGATTCAAATCTTGTCAACGAGCAGTTTGATCATATTGAGACGCAACCAGATCACTGAGTTGATTTCATCTATATCCTATATTAGAAAAATCTTATCTCTCAGTTATTGAGAGATAAATGATTATGAGTTTTATCTGGGAAATTATCATGTTATAAAAACTACCATTCCTTCATTGGGTATTTAGCAAGGTAGCTATGTTATTCCTTTTGAGAGTAAAGAGACAAAACAATCCAGAATTCGCTTCCGTGTGTAGAAACTAGTAGCGTTATCAAAGTTTGGCGCAAGTAGTGGATGCGTGAGAAAACACCCGCATCATGATTCGGTACTACCCGAAACTATTTTATTCAGTTGGTGTGCGAGTAGAATATGATTATGAAAATATTTGAAAAATACTAACAAAAGAGTAATAAATGACGCCATAAAAAATGAAAATAATTACTATTGTAACAAGTCGCAAAGAATACAAATAGTACTCAAAAACTTCGGTAATTGTTCGCTATATCCCGAACGCGCCTTCTGCTACAATGGTAGAATTAAATAAGGATACTGCAGATGCAAAATGCCAAAAAACAACTGAAAGATCTTCTAGCAGAAGTTGTTAGCGAATTTGATGGTTTAGACATTATTTTTGAGGTAGAAGTCCCCACCGATCAATCGCATGGTGATTACACATCAAATGCGTCATTAGTGGTATTTAGCAAATTGACGAAAATGAGTAAAGACTGTCAGTGGAAAAAGCCCAGTGAATTGGCACATTATTTAGTGAATAAAATTCAGGAAAAGAAACCAACCTGGCTTGAATCTGTTGTCGTAGAGGGCCCTGGTTTTATTAACTTCACCTTGACTCAGAGCTGTCTAACCTCCAATATCGGCTTTTTCATGTCCATGAGCGACAAGACTGAGTCACAAATTAATCAGCACCAAAAAATCATTGTGGAATTTACCGACCCCAATCCATTTAAAGAATTCCACATTGGGCATTTATATAGCAACACAGTTGGTGAAGCGATCTGCCGTTTGTTGGAGGCGACCGGCGCACAAGTTAGTCGGGCAGATTACTTTGGCGATGTCGGTATGCACGTGGCTAAGAGCATCTGGGGTATGCGCCAACAATTGGAAGCACAGAAATTGACTTTGAATGATTTGGCTCAGTGGGATTTAGACAAACGAATAAAATTCTTAGGACAAGCCTATGCGGTAGGAGCATCAGCGTATGAAGATGACGTGAGTGCTCAAGAGGCCATGCGTCAACTTAACTTCTTAATCTATAAAGCTGGACAAGATCGCCTAGTTGAGCAGGAGCAGTGGCAACCTGTGATTGATTTTGATCAGTTTATCTCAGATGAATCGAGAAAAATGTACCCCGAGATAAAAGAGCTGTACTTCATTGGAAGAGCTTGGAGCCTTGAGTATTTTGAATCGATCTACAAACGACTCGGCATGGAGTTTGACTACTATTATCCTGAAAGTAAGGCAGGTGAGTGGGGGACCAAAATTGTTTTAGATCAATTAGAAAAGGGAATATTCACTCATAGCCAGGGAGCAGTCATTTTTGCCGGAAGTCAGCATGGTTTGCATGATCGGGTGTTTCTCAATTCCCTTAAACTGCCAACATACGAGGCTAAAGAACTGGCTTTACCAGGCTTAAAACAGGCCGATGTAGCCTATGATCGCTCAATAATCATTACGGCAAACGAAATTAATGAATACTTTAAAGTTTTACTCAAGGTTTTGTCGTTAATTGAACCAGAAATTGCGGCCAAAACAACGCACATTGGACACGGTGTTGTCAGGCTTCCTGAAGGGAAAATGTCCAGTAGAACTGGCAAGATTATCGCCGGATCTTGGTTACTCGACGAAGCCAAATCGGAGGTCATCAAGTTGGCTTCTCAAACAAAGATATTTTCTCAAGTTGATCAAGAAGAGATGGGAGAATTAGTTGGCCAAGCCGCAATTAAGTATGCATTCCTGAAGCAATCAATTGGGGGGAACTTAGCGTTTAGTTTTAGCGAATCATTGGATTTTCAGGGTAATTCTGGTCCGTACTTGTTGTATTCGTATGTGAGAGCACAAAATGTTATACGCCAAGCAGCTGAGGTATCAAAAACATCTATAGAGAAACTTAATGATACATTAGTAAATAGAAAGATAGATAGCACAGATAATTATTCAAAGTTAGAGATTGATATATTAAGAAATATAGAAAAATACAATGATGTTGTAGAGCAAGCGGCAATGGAATTTGCCCCGCATTTACTTTGCACATACCTGTATCGTTTGGCGCAAACATACAACACTTGGTATGCGGATCAGAAAATCGTTGAAGTAGTGGATGGTCAACTGGTTGATAGAACGGTTGTTCGATTGCAACTCAATGCAGTGGTCGGAAACATCTTGAAAAGAGGTCTCTATCTACTTGGAATTAGAACTGTAGAAAAAATGTAGGGTGATCAATTATTTGAAAGGTGGATGTTATGTTAAAACACTCGGTACAAGTATTGGATTCTGGTCTTGAGTTGATCAGAATCCCAATGGCTTCAATTTCTTCAGTAACCGCTTTAGTTTTAGGTAATACCGGTTCACGATACGAAAAACCAGCGCAACAAGGGTTGGCGCATTTTTTTGAGCACATGGTTTTTAAGGGGACAAAGAAATATCCGGATCCACAAGTACTCGCTAGTACGATTGATGCTGTTGGGGCGCAGTCCAATGCTTTTACCAGCAAAGAATACACTGGCTACTACGTCAAAGCGGCCAGCAAGCACCTCGAGCGATCGTTGGATGTTCTCTCAGACATGCTCTTGCAGCCACTAATTAGACCTGAGGACATTGAGCGGGAAAAAGGTGTAATTATTGAGGAGATCAATATGTACTCCGATTCACCCATGCAAGATATTGATAACGTGTTTGACCAACTGTTGTTTGAAAATGAGAGTCTGGGACACGACGTGATTGGCACGAAAGAAACCGTAAGTGGGATGAATCACCAAGATTTTCTTGATCTGCTGTCTGGTTGGTATGGTTTGCCAAATCTTACATTGGTGCTAGCCGGTGATGCTGCGGTGGTGGAATCGGATCAAACCGTCAACTTAGTAAGTAAGCTTTTTGGCGGGGAAAAGAGCCCACTTGAAAATCGAGTCGATCATCGGGTTGAGGTGGAGCCTTTGCTCAAATCTAGCTGGAAAAATGCCGGTAGACTCTTGGTTAAGACAAAACAAACGGAGCAAGCACATGTAATGTTAGGCTGGCCAGGCTTGGTTCGTAGCGATGAACGACGATACGCTTTGGCTTTACTGTCTATTGTTTTGGGCGGTAACATGAGCTCGAGGTTGTTTACTGAAGTGCGAGAAAAGCGTGGATTGTGTTATTACGTTCACTCCACTGTGGATTACTACCATGAAGCTGGGGTGTTTGGCGCCGCAGCAGGCGTTGACCCGCGGCGCATCCACGAAGCGGTGCAAGTGATCGTGGATGAATTTCAACAACTCAGTTCAGCAAAGCGAGCGATTACGCAACAGGAGCTAGATCGAGCTCGAGAATTTGCCATGGGAACGTTGGTGTTGTCTTTGGAAGATAGCCAAAGTGTGGCGCAATATTATGGTGTTCGTCAACTATTGCAGAGAAAAATTGATTCACCAGACAAAGTTATCGAGCACTTGAAGGCGGTGACATTAGAAGAAGTCAATCAGTTGGCACAGATGCTACTCAAGTCTGGCGAGATGCGATTGGCTTTGATAGGTCCGTTTGAGCAAACAGAGTTTGAAAAATACGTGAGTTAGTCTGGTATACTAACGCAGACAGGGGTAAACTAACAGTAATCGTAATTTAACGAAGGGAAAATGTATGTCCGGAAAAACCAGCCGCACCGCAGTACTTGTGAAGCCAGATGGTTTGCAAAGAGGATTGATTGGAGAAATTATTAGTCGCTTTGAACGCAAAGGTTTAAAGCTAATTGGTTTGAAAATGGTTAGTATGACTGATGCGCAACTATCCGAATGGTATGTTGAGCACAAAGAAAAAACTTTCTTTGGCGAGCTCAAAGAGTTTATGGGTAGTTTGCCAGTGGTGGCGATGGTTTGGGAAGGCATTGACGCGGTCCCAGTGGTGCGCAAGTTGGTTGGTACCACGCTGGGCAGAGAAGCCGAGGCTGGTTCTATTCGCGGCGACTTTGGCATGAGCCAGCAATTCAATTTGATTCACGCTTCCGCCAATGGTGAAGATGCTCAGCGCGAAGTTGA
>CAYNWG010000003.1:53085-54201 GCA_964400865.1 uncultured Pseudomonadales bacterium | reverse complement strand
TTAGCATTAGTGTCTGCTTTCATTTTTAAAGATGAATTAACATTAATCAAGATGATTGGTATAGTCGGAGTCACAATAGGCTTGATCGCTCTCTTTATTTAAGATTATTTTTAGCTTATTTAAAACTCCACTTAAATAAGGCATTTCCTCACCCAAGCTTACCCCCGAATCGATCAAGTAGTATAATTAATCCTCAGATGGACAACAGAATAATTGGGGTTTTTGTAATCGGAATTCTATTCAGTGTATTTTTTCCCAATGGAGCATTTGCGCACCCTGGCAACACTGCTTCGGATGGTTGCCATTTTTGCAGGACAAATTGCGATGAATGGGGCGTTGCTTGGAACGAGCGTCATTGTCATAATGGAAGCGACACACCGGTGATACAGAAATTTGCACCAGCTGAGCCAGTTGCCGTAACCAAAGCACCAACGAAAATTCCAACTCCAAAAGTTAAGGTTGCAACTCTTACACCGAAACCATTGGTTACTCCAACTCCAGAGCGAGTGAATGCACCAACCTCTATTCCTGAAGAAATAATTACTCCTAGCTCTGCAACATTCAAACAGATGGCTGAGATAACGTTATCACCAACACCCCTAGTAAAGCGAAAAAGTTTTTTTCAGTGGTTTCTTAGTCTATTTTTATAAATCAAGATTCACAACAAGCTGAGGGATGGCTTGATAGACTCAAAGTTGAAAAAGTCTTGAGAGCTCACATCCATACTAAAGTAATTTGCGCAGTAACATTTATCTAAGCTGACTTTTTTTATATATCATGAGAAAATAGTGCTATATGGGACTGTACGAGCAGCAACTGAATAATTTACAAAGATTGAGACAATCTGATAAAGAAGTTGATAAAATACGAGCTGCTCTGAGAGATGTTGGCGGGATCAAAGACCCGCAGGGAGAATTAGTTTTAACAACCGTAATAAAACTCTCATTATTAGGTAAAGCCAAAAGCTGGGGGTTAACGCAACAAGAAATAGATCAAGAAATTGACCTTGGAAAGTCCTTGGGTAGGATGGCGAAGGCTGAGGGGTTGTTTGGAAACAACAGCAGCAATAACATGATTGCAAGGATTAAAAAGGGTTTGCGAGGCTTGCGTCAGTTG
>CAYNWG010000003.1:44345-53029 GCA_964400865.1 uncultured Pseudomonadales bacterium | reverse complement strand
AATCATACCCAACTTGTGGTTTGCGGGAAATGCGAGAGAGGCGGTTGAGTTTTATATCTCAGTATTCAAAGATAGTAAAATTATTGGTACTACTTACTACCCAGAGAATGGATTAGCAGATTTTCAAAAAAGTTTTGCGGGTAAAGTGTTGACGATTGAGTTTGAATTACAAGGTCAGCGTTTTGTGGCTATAAACGCGGGCGATGAATTTACATTTACTGAAGCAGTATCTTTCGCTGTTATGTGCAAAGACCAACAAGAAATAGATTACTATTGGAGCAAACTTTCGGCGCAACCAAGTGCTGAGCAATGTGGGTGGTGTAAGGATAAGTACGGCCTGAGCTGGCAAATTGTTCCCGAAAATGTGGAGGAGTTAATGAAAAAACCTGGCGCCTTTGAAGTAATGATGAAACAGAAAAAAATAATCATCGCTGAGTATTAATGAAAAAAATTAGCACTAACAGCTATGATGGCGAAAGAAAACGAGTTTGCAGGAAAAATTGTGGAGCGGATTGAGCGCCTGTAAAGTCGATTTATTTATCTGTATCTGTGAAAAATCTTGTATAATCGTCTCTATATGAATGAAGTTACTCCCGGTCACGCTGATAGCGATCCATTTCAATATAGACGAAGAGATCTGCAAGTTATGGCCGAGATGATTGCTGATGGTAGCTCTTTTTCTGTGACAGTTGGTTCTAATCTTCAGGTTGGAGATTTGGTAACGCGTATTAGCAACCAACTTTCTGACTTAGGAGCAGTCCAGCCAACTGTTCTTTCTTTGGATTCGCCCACCTTAGCGGCAGATATTGCCGGAGTAACCGATGTTGCGATGAACAGCTATGGTTACCCGAGTAGATATAAGCAACAACATCCTGAGTATTACGTCTGGGTTAATGCTGATCACATATTGAATACTGGTTTAGCTGCAGAATTGTCTAGAATTAGCAAATACACGAGGTGTATTTTCATTTTCGACCACCCATATGATTTTTCACTTCTTCCTGATGCATTAAAATATGCATTGGGGGCCGAGTGCGACAGAAATATCACTCTCAATCCCACAGAGTAAAGTTTCTGTTTTTGTAAAAATCACCTTGGTTGTTAAACTCTACTCGATTTTCTACAGTATTTGCCCCTGCGCTAAGCTCGTGAATGGATCTTCAATTTGAACAGTTTGCTCAATGTAAATTTTGGTTGGTTGTCTCCTATCTTATTTTTCATGCATGTAATCCCATAATATTTACTTTTTAGTAGAATACTGATATTATTACCCTATTAAAAATGAGAATCTAACTAGATGCTACCATCGCGGTGGATTATTTGGCTAGCTTTCACTTTTGAAGCACATTAAACAAATGCGAATTACTATCCAGATTGACTCTAAATAAGGAGGATCATGTGAAGAAGCTCGACCACTTTGAGAAGACGCTTGTTTTCTTATTGGCGATGCTAGTGGTTTCCCTAACCGCATTGACAATTCTGGCAAATCTATTCATCGTCTTCCTGGCAGCCGCCATACTTGGCGGCTAACTCGCATTCGTGCTCACGCCCCTCCCTGAAAAGAGGGGCGATTTCTTTGCCACTCAGCACAAACTCTGAGAGAACACCTTTCTGAGCAATGTTAAACTTCTGAATTTAAGCCAGGTGAGCTGGACGTAACGTAATGTATATTCATGCTGACAATCAGCAAACTAGATGTTGAACAATAAAAGTCTGCTTCAAACTTTTGTTATAATTGATAGCTATATGCGAGATGAACAGGGAGTAGTCCCGGGTTTGAGAGGTTCGAGCACTTCTGAATCTTATGAAGGCCAGAGAGATCATCCTTTTTATATGTCGTATTTGCGTGGGGAATATGGTGAGCCTGTGGGCGTCCAAATTGGTGAAATTATGCAACGGTGGGTACGCGTACCAATTGTTTCAGAAGGCTATAACTCATGTTATCCGGTAATTGCGGTCAATATTGGTGAAGCGCAAATGATTCATATGAGTAGAGATCCATGGAGACCAACGAATACCGATGAATATTGGCAAAGACTTAGGGAGTGGCAGAGATTGGGGTGTGACGTGACTCTACTCAGAGTTATGCGGTCTGCTTTATTGGGGAAGGAAGATGAGCAACTGCAGGAATTGTTTGGTTCCAAATTTTTGGATTTAGATTTGGGTGAAATCGATTCGCGATTTGGATTAGTGTTTGATGTGAAAAAAAGGTTATTGTTAGTGCAACTTACTGATACTAAAGAAATGAAAAAATTTCAGATTTAGTTTGAAAATTTCCCTTTTAGGTAGGTCAAATAAGCAAAACTAATCATTCAGCATGACACTATAACACTGACTATGGACCGTTGAAACCATATTTTTAATCTACTTAGAATCAGCATTTTGAAAACCGTCCTCGAAGGTATTCAAAATTGTCTTTCAGTTCTAATTTCCACATATATAATCAAGGTATGTCCTCTTGGCAAAACATATTCATCTCAATTTTTGCTCTCACCAACATTGTTGTATTCATCAAAGGATTTTACGAATCAAAATATAAAAAAAATGTCTTTGGGTTGACTCGTCCGTTGTTATTCTTTGGCATGTTTGTTTGGGGAGATGCTGTTATTTTAGGATTATTCTGGAGTCTCACAGCATTTGTTTGTTTACTATTACAAGATTGGCTTTTGTTTTTACTAATCACATCAGTGTTTTGGATGGTGAGAAGCTTAGGCGAAATTCTGTATTGGATTATCCAACAGTTTTCGCAAATTAAGCGTAATCCACCCAATACGTTAATTGGTTTTCGGTGGTTTAAAAATGATTCGATTTGGTTTATTTATCAACTTGTTTGGCAGTGTTTGCTAATCATTTCAGTAATTACCTCTATCTACCTCGCAAATTTGTGGATTACAGCTTTATAAACTTATTGAAACGTATCGCAGGTTTTGAAATCGCCTTCGTTATATCCGGTCGTAAACCAGGCTTCTCTCTCTTCTGAAGTACCATGGGTGAAAGTTTCGGGATTAGCGTAGCCTTGGACTTTTTCCTGGATTCTGTCATCACCAACTGCGGCCGCTGCGTCCATTGCCTCACGTATTTCTCCTGGTTCAAAAACACCGAGGTCTTTTATTGAATGAGCCCAAACACCCGCATAGCAGTCCGCTTGTAGCTCAAGCTTCACCGATGAAGCATTGTCTCCGCTCTGAGCTAATTCATCAAGTTTATTCAGGCTATTTTGTACGTGGTGACCCACTTCATGCGCAATAACATACGCTTGAGCAACGTCCCCCACCTGTACCCCGAAACGGCCAGTCATTTCATCAAAAAATGTTTCATCAAGATATATGGTGTTATCTGCTGAACAGTAGTGTGGGCCCACCTGAGAAGTGGCGACACCACAGCTTGATTCCGTTGCCTGGCGGAATAAAACCAACTTAGCATTGGTAAATGATTTATTCATTGTTGCAAACTTGTTCATCCAGAAATCGTTATTTGACCCAAGTACGGTTGAGGCAAACAATTCATATGGATCTTCTCCAACAAATTCACTCGTGTCTTGAGTCTGGACTTGCTGTGTTTGCTGCTGGAGGATAGTGCTACCCATTTCTAGCAGTGCGCCCTCGATACTGCCGCCGCTTAAATAATTCATGACTAAATACAGCGCGATACCCGTTAGACTAATTCCTCCCATCACAGCCGGTTTGAAAGATCTTCTATCTTCCACATTGCCTCGACTAAGAATTTTGTTCCAATCCGCCATAGTGATTTCTCTGGCTCATAGTGTAACACGTTGGGTTGACCGTTCAAAAATGGACGCTTTCTTTAAAAACTATTGTTTTGACATTACACCCTGTAAAATCCTATAACATTGACATATAAACACTATAATGATATGATCTGATGCATATAAAATCATGATAATTGAAAATCAACCGCGTCATACTATTCGCACCGTCGTGGATACTTTGCAGGAATGTAATTTGAGATGTACGTATTGCCATCCGGGTAAAACCTGGGAAAAGCAGAATTTGTCAGCTCACGCAATTGAGGAAGTTTTTTTGGAGGCTGAAAACCGAGGACTATTGGAAGTAACATTGACCGGCGGAGAAATAACCTTACATCCAGAGTTGCTAAGAATTCTTGAGTCCACACACATTTTAGATAGAACGGTCGCCACACTCATCACTAATGGCACAAGAGTGACCCCCGAATTAGTCGATCAAATTCGTGTCTCAAATATTTCGAGAATTTGCATCAGTATCGATGGACCAGACGCAGATAGGCATAACACTGGTAGGGGGAAATCTTTTGATCAAGCAATGCGCGGTTTACGTCTACTCCAAGGGACAGGCAAACCCATCACGGTTATTTCAGTTGCTCATCATCAGAATTATCAAGGCGTAATAGAACTCAGTTACCTATTGGCGAAGGAAGGTTTGGCTTCAGAACATCATATTTGTGCGCCATCATACTCTGGAACAGCCAGAAGAGATTATGATGAGATTAGATTGAGACAAGAAGAGTTTTTTGCCCTACAACACCAAATTGACGCATCTTATGAGGATTTATTGAATCAAAAATTGTTTGTGACTTTTAATTCATTTTGGCCGGCGACTGGTGAAAGGGCGAAGACAAATAACTCAAGAACACTTACTTTAGTACAGCTGACAGAACAACTTAAAGATTGTTATGTTATCATTCGTCCAAATGGGGATGTTCGGCTTACATCCGCAGCATGGGGGAGAGAAACCGTTGGCAATGCAGTTGCAGGCAATCTCCATACCGATGGTGCTACAGCTGCGTTTGATCGAGCAGAGCTTGCGTACAGAGATGGCTTGGTTCAACAACTCCCCAGACACATTGAGGCTATCCACAAATTTCACTATGGAGCAGAGGATGATTTCGAACTTACTAATAAAGTGCTCGACGATAAAGAAAACGGATCTGGATTAGTGCAAATGGTGCCTATTAAACCGCTGTCAGAGTCCGATCTGTTTCAAGTTTCACTCTCTGATGAGCACATTCGTTCGATTGCTTTCAAAGTAAGTTCAGACCCCAAAAGATATAGAATCTTAAATGTGGCAAATAACTCGTATGTGTTATTTGATCGAGTCACGACACACGTCACCTTACTTAAACCAGAGGAAATAATACTAATCTCTGGGCTTTTGAACGTATAACTATGTTCAAAGACCATTTTCAGATAAGTTCTCCTACAGCTTTAGACGAATTCCGGACTTTCACGACCGATCTTGCTATTGAGGGGGATCGAAGATCAATGGTAAGAGATATCATTCTTCGGGATCCATCGACTCCCTCCACTGAGATCATGAACCAACTGGGAATCTCCGTTCAAGAACTAATCGAAGCGTATAAGGCATTGCAAACAGATGAAGCCTTTCAACTTGCAGTCAATTCGCCTTTCTATTCCAGAAAAATAATGTTTACCGTTGCGAGAACTGTTGTTCGTGATTTTGATGCCGATCCAGAATACGTCGCCAAATTAGTGGCAGGCGAGCCTGTCTCATCGAGAGTTGTGGAACTCCACACGACTAAGGGAACCTGTAACTATAGTTGCGCAATGTGTTTGTGGTCCGACAAACGAAATAGAACGTATGAGACACAGCAGATGAAAGGTCAAGGTTTACTGAGTTTGGAAGAATGGAAAAGTACATTAGTTGATATGCATAGTTTTGGGGCCAAGACGGCAGTTTTTTCTGGTGGTGGTGAGGTGTTGCTCAATTCAGACTTCTTTCAAGTCTTAGATTTTGCTCATAGCATTGGGTTTAGAACCCATTTATTTACCAGTGGGTACAACATGCATGGACTTTCTGATCACGAATGGTCTCAGTTGCTGAGTATGGACCGCATTAGATTTAGCATTCATGCGTCCAATGAGGAAACATACAACGCTGTAGTTGGTATGCCAGCTAATAATAACGCCTTACTTAAGGTACAAAATAACGTAACAGAATTGTTGCAAAGACGAAATGCCTCAGATTCAAACTTAAAAATTGGTATTGGATTCGTGATACAGCCATTAAATGTTTTGCATGTTGAAGATATGGTTGCCTTTGCAAAAAACATGGGTGTAGATTATCTAAACATCCGTCGGGATGAAATTTTGGTCACAAATCCTTTAAGCACTGAAGATGAGCAGTTGCTGAGGGAACAGCTAGTGAGAATTCGATCTGGAATGCTCCAAGGACAGTATGGCCAATTAGAAATTGATTTTTCTGATAATCTTACTGCATTCATGAATTCAGAAGACTATTCTTTACGACAAGCTTCAAGCTGCGTGCTGAAGTCCTTTAGAGCTAGTATTACTCCATTTGGTCAGCTGATGCCTTGTGACTTAAAGGCAGAACCAATGTATGCCGATCCAGACTTCGTTATTGGTGACTTCCATGAACAAACTACTGAGGAAATACTGACTAGGTCGCAACAAATGGTAATCCCCACCTCATGTACCAGCTGTATGCCAAGTGGTCAAACGGGTAACGCAATTTTTACCAAATTACTCCAAGACTATGCTCTGGGTATTGCTTTCAGAGATCAACCATTTTATTGATCACACCATTTATTGTAAGTGAAACTGAGTTTTTAAGAGAATGTATTTTACGAAAACTAACCTCAGTTACATCGCTTCCATTGCCGTCGGCAGATAGTATTCCTGAGAGATTGAAAATAAGATAGAATTTTCGTCGTGTAAGCCAGGCTTCTTGAGATGGGAGGTCGTAAAACAGCTCTTCAGTTGAACTGATTAAGTTGATAGGATCAAGAGCTACATCATTGAGCGACAAGCCAGTTTCCTCATACAGCTCTCGTTTAAGGGCATCGATTTCAGATTCTCCCACTTCTATTCCTCCACCGGGAAATTCCCACTGCTTTGATTGCGTGTCCTTTACCATCAGAACCGTTCCATTTTTACTGTAGACTCCATAGATTGCTACTCGATGGATAATAGCACCCAGAGGAGTCAAATGGATCTCTCCCAAAGCATCTGGCACTGGTGCGAGTTTAGTCATAATGATGAATATATCCATCTTGTAATAGCTTTTTGATTATCTATTTTACCAAATGATTAAAGATATCCATAAAACTTGATGCTGAGTGATCCCATAGCATTGATTAATCTCTTGACCAACAAATCTTCCTGAGAAGTCACCCCTGTTGCTCGATATGAAGGCTCAGGTCTGCAAGTAGTTCTTGAGTTACAAGGTGGGTACGGGGATAAGTCCCCATTTCGGAGCAATCTGCAATGTCGAAAGACGTACCAACCTCTACGGATGTGTGTCCGTACTGATGAGTCCAAAAGGACGAAAGGTTTTGCAAAAAGAGTGTTGATACCAATCCACTCACAAACCTAAACAACGCATCACTATTTTAGTATTTCAATTTTATTGAGGATTTCTTTTAATTCTTCAAGAGAAGTTGGGTTGGTAACTTTAATCTTAGTAAAACCGATGCTGGTATTTACCGAGAAGCCATTTTTGAACATGTCTGAAGAAAATGATTCACACAATTGATGTGACCACATATCGTCAGCAATTGGCCAGTCTGCAAGCCTCCAAATGATGCCATTACCTTTGTTAATTTCCACATATTTTGGGTACCGGGTCGCCATACCATCAAAAGTAGTATATTCTGGTTGATCCGGAAATAAACAGTAGCCACCACCACCCGCTGCTTGAATGATTGTTACATAATCGCCGTTAGGTTTTGTGATTGTCAAATTCAAACTAGGTGCTGCTACATCTCTCAGTTCTGTTAGCTTCCAAGAAGAAGGGTAGTACAGAACAAATCCTTTCCAGGGAATTTCCCAGTCCGATAAATCAGGAAACTTTTGATGCGAATATTTCAGCCATCCATTTTCCATTTTCGTCACTGATGTTGTGGCAGCTGAACTTGGAGCTATCGAAAGTTCAGTTGGAGAGAGTACGAGTTTTGGCGTTGCTAGAGTAGGAGTGACTCCAGTTGTTTGTTCTGTAGTCGTTAAAACAGTAGTATTATTTTGGGCTTTACTAATTTGAATACCAACAAAGACTAAAGCCAACACTAGTACAATGCCAATAGCGGAGAGAGCTAGTATGAGAGCACGATCGATCTTTGATGGGCGTCCGAGTGGGGTATCTGTTGGTTGCACAAGTTGTTCAGCTGATTGAGATTGATTTTCCATATACAGTAGTATGACATATGTTCAAAATAGAAGAAAATTAAGAAAATAGTCCTATAACATTGACTTTTTGCTTGATATCTGCTACTATTAACGTATCAAAATTGAAAATAAACTAAATACCACCATTTCGGTGGGTCATTTGGTGATTTTTCACTTTTGTAGCACTTTAATATCATAAAAGTATGTTGTTATAGAGTTCTGACTTTCAGTTTTCTCAAGACTGACAATGAATGCATATATTTTGTGTGCCTTTTTTGTCAGTCTTGAACTGATTGGGCGACTCTGTGTCTTGGCCCAGTACCCATGGAGGTACTCGTTGACACAAACTAATGGTTTTTTTGAAGTTTCTTTACAAGGAGTATCGACATGACTACGTTCAGGAAGTTCGGTTGGTTGGCGATATTGCTGTTCACGATGATCCTTTCCGCATGCGCTGGGGCTGATAACAAAGTCCCGTCGGGTCAAGTGGCAGTCAAGCTGAACCCAGCTTTCCTGCCAGGTGGCAGTGCACCCCGCTACACCA
>CAYNWG010000003.1:0-44245 GCA_964400865.1 uncultured Pseudomonadales bacterium | reverse complement strand
GCAGTCAAGCTGAACCCAGCTTTCCTGCCAGGTGGCAGTGCACCCCGCTACACCACAGTGGTGACAGCGGGGAACGAGTACAATAAGGACGACAAAGGAATGCAGGTCAAGAATATCCTTGTCGTTCCCGAAGGCAAGCTAGGTTGGGATGGCCGGGAGAACCTTATCCCGGGGCCGTACCCCAACTTGGCAGAGGGCGATGTCACTATCTTTCGTGACATGACGATCGTGGCACCTGGCTGGTTAGTGGTTCGGCAGTCAGGTGATGGAGCGTATGAAATGCTGCCACCTGGCCGGCACTACGTGCCAGCCGATGAGGTGATTTTCTACCCGACTGGGAGTCAGCGCTATCGGACGTTGAGAGAAGAGTTACTCGCGGACGAGAAGGCCTGCGCTTCATATCTATGCGAGACAACGCTAGACCGTGCGACAGTGGCTGATAGTCACGTCGAAATAGCGGTTGATTTGGACTTGATCTTCCACTTCAACACGAGCGATCCCGCTGAGCTATGGAAGTTGCAAAACCCCAAGTTGGCGGTTCAAAACTACATTGGCTCAGCTCTCAGAGGAAGCCGTAGTGCAAGCGCGGACTTTACTCCAGATGAGCTTAAAACTCAGTTTGGTCGCCAGCGGCTGGAAATGGTCTATCAGGACATACTAGTCTCATCCACAGAAGCGACCCCGATTGTGATCGACGCGGTTATGATAAGGTCTATCACTTTTGGAGACGAGGCCTGGAGACAGGCTCAGCTCCAACGGGAGCAGGAGTTGGCGGTCGAGCAGAACCAGGCGGCGCTGTTGCAGGAGCAACAGAAAAACCTGGCGGCCGAGAACAAATTGAAGGCGGAGCGGGCAGCATTTGCCAGAGAGCAAGCGCTATTGGACGCGGACAATCGCGTCCAGGTGGCGCAGAAGCTACTGGCTGCCTACGTCACCGCAGACTGGAGAATTCTCTGGGTGCTCATGTACGGTGGGCAAGTGCCACCATTCATGAATCCCGATGGGTCGCTGAGCGAACGACCCATCGTTCCGTAACAACAACTTTTTTGATACAAGTGCTAAAGCTGCGGAACCTCCGTTCCGCAGCTTTAGCCTCTACGGATGTGTGTCCGTACTGATGAGTCCAAAAGGACGAAAGGTTTCCCAAATCCATAGTATTATTTGACATTGTCTTGCCGTCTACCTATATTAGAAACATGGAACAACAAGCAAACCAACTTTTTCAAAACAGTCCCCAAACTCAACCAATAAATAAATCACCAAAATACCTACTCGTGTATGTTTTGGTTTTATTAACCGCAATCGTGGTGGGCGGAGGCGTGTTTTTTTTGCAACAAAGTACTCATCAAAAAATGTTGGATCAGCTTAAAAATGAAAATATTGAAAGTGCTCGGATTTTACTAGAAATGAAAGCCGAAAACGCGGTTTTGGAGACTAAGCTAGGAGATTTAGAACGAATCGCCTCAGCAGCGACGGCTGAAAAAGAGGAAGTTGAGAAAAAAACTTGCAAAGGACTTTGGAAAAATGGCATTTGTGTGAAATCGGCATGTGTTGATTCAGATGTCAACGAAAAACCAGACGATATTAAAATTAAAGGTACTGTTACCTATACTGATGAAAATGGAGTAGCCACCACAGTTAGCGACGAATGTACTGGCTCCAAACTTCAAGTCAATGAAATGTGGTGTTATGAAAGTCCAGCTGGCAGTGGCAATTATGTCCAAGGCAGTATGATTACCAATTGTCCCAACGGCTGTTTGGATGGAGCTTGCATCAAATAAATTTTGGTTTCATGGCAAAACTATAGTTCAATCGTGTCTCCACCGAGGCGATTGATGAAATAGGTGTCATGAGAAATATAGAGAATTGCCCCAGGAAACTTTTCGAGCATTGTTTCAAGTTCTTCAATTGAGGGTAAATCCAAATGGTTGGTTGGTTCATCAAGAATTAATAAATTTGGTTCACCGATAAACATTTTGATTAATTGAAATCGAGCTTTTTGACCACCCGATAGATTGATAATTTTTTGGTGTGCATCTAATTTGGTGTCAAATAAATATTGGGCGAGCAAACTATAGACTTTTCTTTCATCAATCGCCACCTGTTTTTCCTCATGAATGACGCGAATTGCTTCGGCTAGTGGTAGTGAAAGATATTTTCCATCAATTTCTTGTTGATATTCGCCGATTCTCAGATCATTGCCAAATTTAATTTCGCCGTCCAATAGATTAGCGGTTGGTGGTAGCTTTTCTGATAACGCAATCAATGTCTTTACCAAAGTACTTTTTCCGGCGCCATTTCTACCTTTAATCAGTACACGTCCACTTTCTTTAAGGCTAAAATTGATTTCAGAGAAGAGGCAATCATCATACCCTACTGCCAATTTTCGGACAGAAACTAGCTCTCCACCTCTTTTTACATCACCAGTACCAGAAATCTTAATGTTTTTTTCTTTAAACTTATCATACGAATCAACTACTTTTTTATCCAAACTTTCGATTGAATTCTGATCAATCCAAAACGCTGGTTTGATTGTGGCTGCTTTAATTTTTTCATAGTCTCTCAGCCAATGATCGTAGCGAATCTTCCACTCTTTGCTCTTGGCGCGCATTTGTAGTCCCCACTCAACTTTCTTCTTTGCTTCCTTCAGACGGCTGAGTTGATCTTCATAGAGTTTCACCGAAGTAAGTGTTTGTGTGGCGTTTTGTTTAATATAGTTATGGTAATTACCCTTAAAAAAGTGCATTTTTCGATCTTTTAACTCAATGATTTTGGTGACATTTTTGAGCACGTCTCTGTCGTGGGTAATGACGACGATTGCTTGCGGAATACTCCGCATCCAAGTGATAAAGCGCTCTTTGCCTTTGTAGTCCATGTGATTTGTTGGTTCATCAATCAGGAGGATATCAGCCTGAGAAAACATCATCCGAGTCATTTCAACATATCGTTTTTGACCGCCAGATAAATGCTGTAATGGTTGGTGAATCATTGCCGTAGATATGCCAAAGTCCTCCAGGCTGCTGATAACAGCTTCTTGTAAATTGAAGTACTTATGTTCGGTACAGTATTCTAATATTTCCAAATATCGGTTTAAATTTGTATTCTGACCACTTTCATATTCTTCGAGGAATTTTTGATACTCAAAATAGTGGGGAACACTTTTTAAAATATACTCCAACGCAGATTGTTCTGTTTCTTGGATATGTTCTTGTTTGGTAAGTAATATCCGAGTACCTTTGCGGGTTTTAACTGTGCCTTCAAAATCATGATCTTCACCACTGAGGATTTTGAGCAAAGTTGTTTTTCCATAACCGTTTCTACCAATGAGGGCAATTTTTTCTCCCGCCACAATTGTAAAAGCTAGATCTTGGAAAAGATATGTAGCTCCTATCGATTTGGCTAGATTAGTTGTTTCAAGTAACATATAAAATTCTCATAACCCGAGTGATGGATTATACACGGAATAGGACGCATAATTTGACTTTGTCTTTTCATCTACCTATATTAGAAACATGGAGCAACTCACAATTCTTCCACTCGAACCGCAAGTTCCAATACAGACAAAAAGCTCCATATTTTGAGTATCATTGAAGCAAATGCGCCAGTACCGTTTAGTTGGGAAGTTACAGAGGCCATTCATGCGTATGCGAAGGGAAATCCTGGAGTAGCTATAGTGCTATCAAAACATGCTGACTGCTTGAAGACAGCGGCAGATGTTGAGGAACTCGTTGGTTGGCCACTGAGCGTTCACACAATCGAACGCACTGGGGACATTTGGGATAAACTGAAGAATATAATTATTTCTCAGTTACTGTTTTAGAGAGTTACATCTTTTGTAAGATTGCTCCCATGTTGTTAATAAACGGATAACCACCGCTGTAATTTGGTAACTGAACCACTCGAACTGGCGATAGGGGTGAGAAAAATTCTGATTTAAGATGCGTTGGGAATCTGCCCCCGCTACAAATGAAAAATCCACCAGGTTTGAGATGTGGCGCTAATTGTTTTATCAGATCATAATCTGCTATTTGTGTACCAGTGTCTTCTACTCGAATCATCAGGGCTGAATCAAAAAAATTCGTTGGTGCCCGCTGTAAAAAGTCATAACTTGAACTCATTTCAAAATAGATTTCCCCTTGTCTTGGTTGGGGTAGGACATCAAAATCAATGGTATTGATTACTGGATTATCAAAATGAATATGTGGTGCGGTAAAAAGGTCGGAATCACAGAAAAAAACTGAGGTTACCTCGCGTCTTAAAACCTGAAAACTTGATTCTGGTGTAGCTAGTAACGTTTTTTCGGGGCAAGCAGCAGATTGACCAATAACCAATACAGAACCAGAAATATGTTTCGGTTGTAATTCAAGCGACTGAAGATGGGTCAAAAACTCTGGATAAACAAATCTAAATGGGCTAGCATCCTTGATGGATCGAGTCCATGATTCATTACGATTCATTTTGATAGTATATCAGTATAGAAAAAGGGTTCAACTCAAAATTTATCACTCATTCAAACTAACTATTTTTCTATAATCAGCCGAGCTCCAGAAATATCAGCGGTCTCTCCGCTGGTTGAACGTGCCTCTAGGACATAGGTGTATCCGCCTGAATGCAAGGCAAAACTCGGCGACAGTTTCCAAGTAGCCGCGCTAGTATTATGAGAAATTTCTGACAGCGAAATGACAGCGCCGGTTGTTTTATTTTTTAAGCGAACCCAGGCTTCACCACCAATAATCGATACTGAAGCCTCTAGTTTGACAGTAACGCCAGTGGGGTAGTGAGCAGAATTGACGCCGATCTCCAAACCAGTTTCGTTCCAATCGCGACTGGTGGTGCTTGCTGAACCAAGATAGAGCGTTTCTTTGGTGAAGGAAGGTGCGACATTATTTTGCTGTACGCTTGTAGACGTGGTGATTTGGTTTATTACAGTTTTTAAATTTAGTTCAGTTTGTTCTAATCTAGCTGCGAGCGCAGAAACAGAAGCTTCTAGCTGATCTTGATCAGCAGCCGAAATAAAAGACGGCGAATCTGGAAAATCTTCAGAATCTACAGGCGTGGCTACTTCTTGAGTACTTTTTATTAGCAGTTGTTCTGCACGATCTACTTTCAGCCAAAGCATGGTTGTCGAAATTGTTAGACCAACCATCGCGAGACAAATTAAAATCATCAGCATTTGCTTTGGTTGCGTAAAAAGGGGCATTGATCAAGTATAGCAAATACTGCAGAGAACCATCAAAGGGAGTACAATCAAAGCATATGAACGAAAAAACCACTGAATCAGATAAAACAGCCAAATCAGAAAAAACTGTTGCAAAGGGACCCTCAAAGCTTTCCAAGCTTCGGGGTAATCATAAATTTCGTTTAGGCTTAATTGCGGTGTTATTGGTGATCGTCGCTATTATGTTTATTTTTTGGACCAAAGCTCGCATCTTTCTCGCTATTATTTTTGTTACCTTACTTACAGCATTAGGACTAGAGGTTTCTCAAAATGATTGGGATTTGCAAAAACTTTGGGAGTCCAAGTCATTTGAGGATTCAAAGATATCACGTGATGTTGAGGGCAACGTATTGTTTGACAAGTTTGGTGAAATTACTACAGATGGCACAAAAGGTAAAAAAGCCGATGATTATAATTGTGATGACTTTATTACGCAGCCTGAATCTCAGCGGTTTTTTGAGAAAGTAGGTGGCACAGAACACGACGTTAATCGCTTGGATGGCGATAATGATGGTGAAGCTTGCGAAAGCTTGCCAAAAGATAGTTCTAATTAAATTCACACTATGTATTTAGTTGCACAATAGGGCAGGTAGTCGTTTTATTGTTGAAGCTAATGTGCTACATTTATTGTATGTCCAAAAAATCGGTTGCAAAAACCCCAAACCCTCTTACCAAAGTGACCACTTTGTCCAAATTATTGGCAGCTGCGCTTTTCATTGCTCTGCCATTTGTCGGTGCTTATTTGGGTTATATGTATTACCCAATTATTAATTCTTTCTAATCCTACTAACAACAAAATCGGCAGGTGATGCAAAACATTCTGATAACTGCTAGCGTTTTGTTAGCATCCCTTTCATCGTTTGTGTATTTTATTGCAATTTTGAGAGGTCAGGCTAAACCGCACCGGACCACTAGATTAGTATTTTTAGTAATTTCTACACTCACGACTCTTTCACTACTCGCTCAAGATAATCAGGTGGCGGTTTGGTTATCGGGGATTTCTACTTTTCAATCGGTGATTATCTTCGGTTTGAGCATTAAGTACGGAATGGGGGGGTGGTCCAAGCTTGATATTTTTTGTTTACTCACTGCCTTAGCGGGAATTGCTGCCTGGAAATTAACTCAAGACCCGCTTATTGCTTTGTATTTTGCCATCGGAGCTGATTTTATTGGCATTGTGCCCACCTTAATTAAAACGTATCATTTTCCAAAGACTGAAGTGTGGACGTTTTATTTTCTTGATGTTTGTGCGGGCATCTGCAATCTACTGGCAACCGAAAAATTAGTTTTCGATCAATATTTATACCCGTTGTATATTATTTTAATTAACTTGATTATGGTGCTACTCGTGATAAGAAAACACTTGCCGTTTAAGCAAGAATGATTCAATTTAATGCAGAAATAAAGACTGTGTTAAGCTGACTGGGGATAGTTAGATCATGAATTACATCGAGGGCATCACAAAAATTCAAGATAGAACTGAGCAAATTAAACGTGTTGCTGACTTTTTACAATTAGTTACAACTAGTCCAGTGCCAATTGAAATCGCCACGCGCTCGCTAAGCGGAGAGAAACTATTTGTGTGGGTAAATACACTTATCCCCCCAAAGGGAAAAAAGTACGAAATAATTACTGACGCTGTTGAGGAATTGACAACTATAGTTGCATATGTGCAAAGCAATGGCACTGTGTTTCCGGTTGATGAATTTGGTTTGATTGCTCATTGCGATTTGGCTTTTTGCAAAAAACAAACCGGCGAGCAATATGTTTTTACTGATTTAAAATGCCATCATTCACAATATATTCCACTAGATAATTTAGGATGGCGTATCAATGGAGAAAGTGTTAATTGGTTTGTAAATTCGGCGATGACCCTCGAAAGAAGGCGTCCATTACTTATTGGTGAACCAGATAATTATGCGGTGGGTATTGGCTCCCTTCTTAACGCAATTGGAGTTGGGATCCTGCTTAATCGCGCTATTATTACAATAGAAAGCTACTATCTCTCAGAAAACGGTCAAAAAATATGGCAACAATTTGGTTTATCCAACAGCAATCATTTTTTCCGAAGCTTAGACCCGGCTGTTGCTCGCACCGCCGTTATGGATACGATACTGCGTCACATTTACTGACTTGGTGGCAAGGATTACCAACTTTCAGTGTATACTAGATGAGGTTTACAGGAATATTTGGGGGATTTATGTTAGCGATTATTTTGCTGTTGGTGGTTGGATCTGTATTAGTCTATCTCTCAAAATTTAATTTTATGCTGGTGTCTGTGAATTTAGGCATGTATACCATCACCGATATTCCGCTTTTCTATGTCATCGTTACCTCAGTATTAGTCGGTTTGATCTTGGGATATTTGGCATATTTATTTCATGCGATTGGAAACTCTTACAGATTGAGGGGAAAAAACAAAGAAATTGAAAAAAATAAAGATCAGGTGCTTGAATTAACCAAGAGAATACATCAGCTGGAATTGGAGAACAAAAAGTTTGAAGATATCTCTGGCGATAAATTAATCGATACTAAGGCAATGTGAAATCCATACTTGCTAAAATTTGGAAATCAGTAGGTTTCCCCAAACATATTCAACTAAGTTTTATGCGGTTTTTTCAGGATCAATTTTTGGTTGGCCTAACTGGAATAATTTATAATGACAAAGATGAAATCTTGCTGTTTAAGCATACTTACAGATCACATGCGTGGAGTTTACCAGGTGGGTATTTAAAATCTGGCGAGCATCCTAGTGAAGGATTAGAAAGAGAAATAAAAGAGGAATCTGGCTTGGTTGTAAGCGTGGATGAAATATTAAAAACTTTGACGGATCGTGAAACCGCGCGTTTGGATATTTGTTACAAAGGAGTGCTGATTGGTGGTGAGTTTCGGCCGACACACGAAGTATCCGAATTTGGCTTCTTTTCATTGGAAAATTTACCCCTACTTAGGAAAAATCAGTTGTTTGTGATTGATCAATCTCTCAGATCTTGAATTAATTATCCAATCATCAGGAAGTTGTTGAGGTAATTTCTGGCTATCAGCAACTTGACACTCATAGTGATTATTCCATATAGTACAGAGAGAGTATTAAGAACAAAGGAATATATGGTACATGAGCACCCAGCAGATGAGTTATCTGGAGGTGGACAACCAGGAAAGGATCGATTGGGAGGTAACCAAACGCTCTCAGCGAAGCTGGATTCGCTTCTAAGAGATTTTGTAGCCAAACAGGCTACTATTTCAGGAAGTGGGGGAATAGGTGAGGGGGCTGTGACTGCTCGCACTGAGGAGACTGGAGTTAACAGAGTAGAGCAAGGTGCCCGAGCTCTTCAAGAATTAGCTACGATAAACGGCGATCATGATCGTGAAGCTAGACGAATTTGGGATAGGGATCAACTCGCAGAAATGACTAAACAAGTAATTACTAAGTTTGTGGAGTGCGTAAGAGCTCACAAAGATAGCATTACTGCAGAGACATTACTGAGTGGAGATTCGTGGTTTGATGGTTTGGATCCTGCTTGCATGTTTATCATACGGGCAATCTGTGGACCGCAGATATTTACAAATCCTGTTTTGGATAAGGTGCGAAACTCCTGGTGTTCCAGTGATCTTCCAGGAGATCTATTTAAAATTCTTGCCGTAAGTGACAATGCCTCGTTTATGGATAAGCTAGCTAGCCATCCCTTTACTTGGCAGGAAAAAACTGAGGCTTTTGTAACCAGTGGTTTGTTGAGGCAAGTAATGGCGCAATAACTTTGTCAGTGACGTACTTTTTTGAGCGATTACACTTATGCAATGTGAGAGTCAGGCGGAAAATCAGAGATAATTGGTGCAAAGTTGATCATCCCCTCATATATCCGTATAATCAGTTAAAAATCCAAGCCTTTGCTCGCTGCATCCAACAAGATCCAGGTCTTTTCGCTCCAATGCACTAGCTTGACTTATAGGACTTTTACGCTATACTATTTGATCTCGGTTTGAAATTCTCCTGATGGTGAATAATGTGATTCTCTCCGCTGAAATATAAAAGGAAGACTATGTCTCAAATGTATGGGGGTAGACCCCGTTCATATGGTTCATTTGGCGGATCACGCCGACGCGGACCAGTTCAACCTCGTAGAAATATGGGTGCATATATTGCGCCTTCTCGCTATGTGCAAGCTGCACAAAAACCAGAGCTAGAAGAGCCTTACCAAGCACTCAACACGTTTAGTGACTTTGGTTTGGACAGTCAGTTACTGGCAAACATTCAACAGCATGGGTATACACTGCCAACGCCGATTCAAGATCAGGCAATTCCTGAATTAATGCAAGGAAAAGATGTAATTGGCATTGCCAATACTGGCACTGGCAAAACAGCCGCATTTTTATTACCACTACTGCATAAAGTTTTGCAAGATCCCAATCAGGGAGTTTTGATATTGGCGCCAACTCGCGAGTTGGCGCTCCAAATCACTGACGAATTTAGAGCGTTCGCCAATCGCTTGCCGATTGGCGTTTGTGTCTGTATTGGTGGTACCAACCTAGATACACAAATCCGCCAGCTCAAGAAAAATCCTCATTTTGTCATCGGTACTCCCGGTAGAATCAAGGATTTAATTGACAGAAAGGCATTCAAAACCGCACTGTTTACCAATATCGTGCTCGATGAGGTTGACCGAATGCTCGATATAGGGTTTAGACAAGCAATTCAATTTTTAATTGCTCAATTGCCCGTTGTTCGTCACGCCGCCTTCTTTAGCGCTACGATCAATGCCGATACAGATGCCATTGCGCGTAAGTTGTTAACCAATCCAGTTATGATTCAGGTGAGTAAGCAGGAATTTAATGACCACATTGAACAGGATGTCATTAAATTATTACCTGGACAAAATAAGATTGATATTTTGCATGGATTATTACTGCAAACTGATTTCAAAAAAGTGTTGGTATTTGGCAGAACCAAACACGGAATCAATAAGTTGGAAATGACATTGTCCAGGCTTGGAGTGAGGGTAACCTCAATCCATGGAAATAAAAACCAAAACGCGCGCCAACGATCTCTGGATGCATTCAAACGAGGACACGTGCAAGCTTTACTCGCTACTGATGTGGCCGCGCGCGGCATCGATATCGACGATGTCACCCACGTAATCAACTACGATGAGCCCCAATCCTATGATGACTACGTGCACCGCATTGGTCGAACTGGTCGTGCTGGCAAGATGGGCAAAGCGCTTACGTTTGTGATGTAGTTTTGGTTTAAACTATTTTTCCCTATTTTCATACTGACATATTCTGATAGTATTGCGGCTATTGGATTTTTAGTGAAAAAACCGCAGAAACGCGAGAAAAGATGTCGTCATTATGAGTAGAGGTCCATACAAATTTTCATCAGAGCTAAAACGAGAGAGAAGAGATGGTGTTGAAAGCTGTTGTGAAATGTGTGGAAAACATGTAACAAACGGAGAAATACATCATTTAGTGGGTGCTTACTTGAGTTCCCAGAATCCCATGTTGGCCCCTCATATCATCAAAAGCCTAGAGAATGAGGCATATCTTTGTAAGAATTGTCATGCAAAGGCTAATGAAGATCAGCATAGATGGAGCCCCAAAGATATTGGATTTATAGCTTGGGCACTATTTGACCTTGATCCTATGGAAGTGGCAGCTGCACAAGTGCGAACTTACAAGAGTAGAGGAATGAGCTCTGGAGAAGAAAATAGAAAGAGCAAAGCCGAAAGGAAACGTCAGTTAAGAGAAAGAAGAAAGCGGCGCAAGAATAAAATGGCCATGAATAAAAAACGATCGGGGAGAGCGAAAAAAGTACGCTATTAACTGTTTGTTACAAATTCATCAATCAAAGTCGTGAAGTATTTTCTATCTTATTGCTGGGATTGATTACGCTACATAATCCGTAGATACTACTGATAATGGAATTAAAAATAGTATCTTCAAATGAATTGTCTAAAAATGATTTTAGGGTAATTAACAAGTTTCGATCTCAAGAATTTGGTGTAGATATTCCAAGCAATTCAATTTCTTCAAATGAAGATCAAGATTCTTTCTATTTTCTTTTAAAAGTCGGTGATAATTTGTTGGCATTTGCATTGCTAGAAGAATTGCCGTTGAAATTTCGTCACGAATCAGTATTAGTTCTTTTTGTTTCAACGGTCATTGCAACCCAAAAAGGACGAGGATATGGAGTGCGAGTACTTACAGAAATTCAGAAGTATGCCAAAGAAAAAGGCAGAACGCTTCTCGGCTTTTGTGAGACTGACATAATTCCTTATTACCAAAAATGTGGGTTTCGTATTCTTAGTAACGAGGAAAATCAGTTTGTCTATGTCGATGAAAATGATGTAGTTATTCCTAACATTGTACCCGGAGAGGTATTTTATATAGATGGAAGCGACCAGATATTTAAACGCATACTTTCCAACAGAGACAAGCGGGTGAGAGTACGTCGACCACGTACTGCATGATCAACGAGTGATAGGCTTATTTAGATCCACTATTTCAAATTGCTACGGACTATGCAAAAAAACAGCCAGCTGGCGCGGGCTCGTGGAATACGACAGTTTGTAGTTATTAATTGAGTCTTAGGCATGTTTCTGTCATGATGGAAGTATCATTATGTTTTTTAAACGACACTTACCTGCCGTGTTTGTTTGTTTGGTTTTTGGATTGTTTTTTTTCATATCGATGATTACTCTGTTCAAGGTAGATTTGGTTCAAGCTGCTGACCTTACAGTAGCGAGCATTAAGCTGGAACGACAAAAAGCTAACACTAACCCAGGGGCTATTTTGGTCCAGTTCAGGACAACCGAGAGTGTGGTTGAAAATGGAATACAAGTGACGGCGGGGCAGGCATGGAATGTAAGCGCTGTGGCTACTGACTATACCGTTTCCACTTCTAATTTACCTGCAGGTGTTACCACAGTACCTGGTATTGCCACAGCGCAATCTGTAGTGGGCAACTCAGTGACATTCCCAGCCAGCGACTTAACTAACGGAGTAACTTATGGATTCTACATAACGGGCGGGATTGCCAGCAATCCCGCCCCCGGCAACGATCTCAATTACGTTTGGAATGTTGCTACGCTTGTAGCCGGCACACCCTCCAGCGATCAAGATATTGGCGTACCAGTCATTGCCAATGATCAAATTGTTTTTACTGCCAGAGTGGGCCCGATAGCACAAGATTTTTCTGCCGTCGTGACCACAAGCCATACCGGTAGTGTTACTCCAAACAACATTCTGTCATACACCATTACCTATGGTTCTGACTACGTTGATCCAACTCCACTCACATTACAATTTGAATGGTCATTGGGTACATTGGAAGGGAGTGGTACCCCAACGGTCCCAGTTTTTTCGTATGTTGATGGTAGCGCCAGTCAAGCGTATGGTGCCACTGATCCTGTCATTGATACCATTAATCGCACGATTACTTGGACGATTTCCACTTTTCCTGCTTCTACGCAGAATCAAACAGTCACTTTTCAATTACAGGCAACTGCTATTGATACCGGCACAACACTGGTAAACGTGCCCGTCTCGGCTCGAATTACTGCTCCAGTTTCAACACCGGATTCCACAATCACTCATCAGTATCAATTTACTACTCCCACTCCGTCACCAACGGCAACCCCCACTACTGCACTGATTCCTACCAGTTCACCGCAACCCACTAGTACACCGCAGCCAAGTTCAAAAAAAGCCTGCAATTTGAGTTGCGCTACTGACACTGAGTGCGACACAAATTATTGTTATTTAGCTGAACAGAGATGTCGAATACGTCTTAATCCTCAAGATGACAGGTGTGGAGCAACAAATGCGACTGGTACGACCGTACCAACTCTTTCACCGATACCCACAGTCTCTGCAGTAAAATTTCGCTCCATTACCACCACCCAAATCAGTCATGATTCAATATCACTTGATATCTTACTTTCACAAGCCAAATCAATTAAGCTGTTTTATGGCACTACTGTAAACGATGTATCAGTACAGATTACTTCTCCAACTGCTCAGTTTCTCCACAGTCTTGTATTACCAGGTCTACTACCCGCTACAACCTATTATTTTAGAGCTGAGACGCTTGATGATACTGGTACGGTTATCAAATCAAACCTCTATCAGGCGACTACGGCTCAAACGAAACTTGAGTTAGGAGATGCTCAATTTGTAACTGTAGTCACATCAAGGGGGATCGTTTTGTATAATCAATCTGACCAATTGGATCGGTACCCGCTGGTAATTCCACAACAAACTGATTATGAAGTGAGTCTTACTTTTGCCTCCGATTTTCCCCTCACTCAGGCAAAACTGATGATAAGAGGACAAAATGATTTTTCAGATGGAGCAGTGCAGCAGCTTCCCATTACTCTAACAGAAACAAAACCTCGAACATTTAATGGCAAGCTATTCACTGGTATGCCTAGTGAGGAACAATTCATAATTTTGCAACTTGAGGATTCCTTTGGTAATCTCAAACAAATACCCTTATTTTCCTTGATTGTTGGTTCACCACTTTTAGTACGATCTGCAGAAACGCGCGAACCGATTGAGCACGCAACTTTACTGCTCTATAGGTTTGATCCAAATTCAAAAAGGTATGTTCTATTACCCGCCCCAGCTTTCTTGGCAACTAATCCACTTTACTCTCTGAGCTCAGGTCAATTTGCAGTTGTCTTACCAGCAGGTGAGTATCGGGCAGAAATTTCTGCCTTTGGGTATCACTCAACTGCTCATGATTTTACCATCGGCGGTGTCACTCGTTCGCTGTATCCCACCATAGAATTAAGCTCATCCGGCTGGAACATTTTGGAAATGATTAAGTATTACTACGAAGCAATTAACTTCAAACTAATTAACTTCGCTGAATCTTTCAAAGAAATTCGAACATCAAAAGTGTTGTTCGACACTTTGTCATTATTAGCTTTAAGTAGTTTAATTGGTATGGCATATCTGAGCTTGGCTTCTCGTATGAATGTGTCAATTAGGCATTTGCCCAAAGTCATTTCGCATCGGTTATGGAGTATGAAAAATTCCCATTTACTTTGGTCGCTACAGGGAGTTGTCGTAGATGAACAACGCAAAGCAATTGGTTATGCAGTCATATCTGTGTTGGGTAAAAACAATCAAATTGTGACCCAATTTGCCGCTGATGTCCAAGGAAGATTTTCTTTACAACTAGGCGAAGCATCGGTCCACCTGCTAATTGCGGCCAAAGGTTTCTCTCCCTTAGAACAGCGAGTTACAGAAGAGGAATTAACAGGCTTCACCCAATATGTCATTAGGCTCAACCAATCATCAGAAAAATTGCATCCATTGCACGCACTTGGAGGTTTATTCAAAGTTGCGTTAGAAGGATTCTTTGAAATGATTTTACTGCTGGCCTTATTAATGGAGTTGGTTTTTATTCCCCACTTTGGTTTTGTGGCGGTACTACCATTTATGACTTTAACCAGTGTAAATTTGGGAATGTGGCTGATTCATCTGTATCACGAGCGTATGTCGTTTGATCAATAAACTCAGGGTGACGGTTCTGGAATAAGGGTAGCGCTTGGACTCAGAGCCTCAGTTACGTCTGGAGTGATGGTTGGACTTGGGGTGATAGTTGGACCAGGAGTGACTGTAGGAATTGGATTTTGAGAAATCTCTGGAGTTGGTGCGGGAGAGGGAATCACTTTCAGCGTACCCCTACTTTGCTTGGGTTCTTTCACTGCGATGGCTACCCACGTAAACTCGACATCGCGAATGGTGGGTCGTTCGAGCACAATGCTAAAACCTTGTTCGGTCACATCTGATACTGCCACACGACTACTTTGGTTTAAGAATGCACTTTCAGTCGCTTCTTTGAGTTTGTAAGAAATTGTTACGATAGGTGGGTACTCATATGGTTTTTCAAAAGTAACATCCACTACTTGTTCATTATTGACTATCAAAGCAGTGCCAGCCATGTCTTGAGCAAAGTAGGTCTTGCCCAAGAAGTTAACTTCGCCTCGGAAGATGACGGTTTGGACAAACTCCACAAAGGTAGTAAAGAATGAACGGCGATTTATCCGCAGCTCGCCAGAAGCCGTTGCATTAAATAATGCCACTTCTAACCCTTCTATTTGGCTCGCTTGAATTTTAGGTGGATCGAGATTTTCGTTGTTTCTCGGATTGTCTACCAAAATCACATTACCCTCACTATCCACACCCAAGACTCTGCCGCTTGAGCTGGCAACTTGCGGGTCATCGGTGGCCAGCATAGCCAGTTTTAATCCAGCCGTCCCTAGTGAGCCACTATTAATTTCTAGACCAGCTAGTTGAGAACCATTGCCCACGCCAACTTGCCCTGCAAAGTAGGCATTGCCCTGATTGTCCATCACAATCGTAGCTGAGCCACTGGCATTGGTTGGATCAACAAAGGTGATGCTTTGGGTGGTCAAACTTTGAGTCGTGGTATTGCCACTCACTATGAGCTTGCCTGTAGCATCCACGGTTAGAGCAGCTACTCTACCACTCTCAGTTGCGTCACTATTAATAGTAGCTGGAGCAGTGTAGACAACCAATTTATTGTCTGTAGCTAAATTGATTTCTAGATCATTGCCTGTTTGAGCGGACAATTTTTGGGTAAATATCTCTCGAGTAACTAATCGGGATGCAATCATTTCAAGGCCTGCCACTATTCTATCTACATATGTTTCTGTAAGTGTAGGTTGCTGAGAAATCACCTGCTGTTTTTCAAGCATAGTTGCGAGGACATACCAGGAGTAGTCAACAGTATTTGAGCGCCAAACTGCTTCAGGGATCGTGACTCCATGACTTTCCAAGACATCTTTGAGGAGCAGTCCTGAGGTGAAAGTCGTATTCACGAATACACTGACTCGACCAATTTGATCTGCGGGACCATCATAATCTTGGATAGCTGTACCAATTGTTAAACCAACCGAAGTCGCTTTCATAGCTACACCCGGTACAGAAGATGCTGTGAGAAAGTCTCCGGATTTAATAGCACCATTCTCTGTTGAAACTTTAACCGGCACACGGCCAGCCAAAGCAATCGGTACAATATGGAGAGCTTCATCCTCCACATCTCCGACGATTTGGCCTGGCAATGTTGAAACAATGCCCAGCAGACCATTTTCATAGGGTGCGGTACTTTTTTTGACACCAGCTTTGAGGGTTGAGTCTATGGCTACGACATCTCCAGCTTCTAGTGTTTCATCATGGCTTGAATAGAGTTCAGCATAGTCAGCTCCAGAGCCTTTGACAGACCAGACCCGAACTTCGCCTCTGCCGCCATTGCCACCCCTGCCACCAGTACCATTGGGAGCACTGTAGACTGCTGCACCGCCACCTCCGCCACCACCACCTGGATTGCCACCATATCCACCAGCACCACCATTTCCCCCTGCAGTATTATTACTCGCACCACCACCGCCACCGTCACCACCAATGCCAGTAGCATTATCGGTGCCAGTACCACCAGCTCCACCCGCGCCTGAACCAGCGGTACCTCCACCACCAGCAACTGCTCCTGGCACATTACCGCCAGCACCCCCAGCTGTAGTTGCACAGGAAGCCGCGCAGCTACCACCAGCGCCACCCGCACCACCACCTCTCACACTACTGCCACCAGCATATCCAGCAGATCCACCAATACGACTGGGTGCGCCACCTCCACCACCCCAACTACTATTTCCTCCGGCCGCTGTGGTGCCACCACCACCACCACCAACACCATCTACACTAGCAGCCGCGGCGGCACCACCGGGTCCACCACCTGCAGCGCCAGTTTGATTTGTGCTATTACCGCCAGCGGCGCCACTACCACCTCCACCTCCACCTCCACCATAGGTAGTTCCCGTGGCTCCATTGCCTGCTCCTCCACCTTTGTATGCCACCAGCAAAGAACCAAATGAGGTATCTGCTGAAGCAGCACCACCGTCTCCGCCTGCAGCATTGGTGCCACCGTTGGCACCTACGCCACCAGTAGGAACGACAATACTGACATTGGGGGTGACATTGGCATAACTAAAGGTTTTAGTGGTATAGGCACCACCTCCACCTCCACCTCCGCCAGTAGTGGCAGTACCTGTGGCAGCACTACCACCTCCACCTCCACCTCCACCTGGACCAATCGCTTCTACAATAGTTAAAACTGTATCTGAAGTTGGTATATAGTTGCCATTGGCAACAAAAGTTTCTAGTTTGACATCGCCCGCCCCCATCACTGTCCAAGCTGTGCCATTGCAATAATACATTTTGTTATCAGTACCGTTATAATATTGTTTCCCTTTAGCAGATGCATCACAGGTGCCAGCGTCTACAGCTACGTTGGGCGCTAGTTGTAGAGTACCTGATATTGACGCATTGCCGATTACTGTTAACTTTTCTGTGGGTACGGTTGTTCCGATGCCCACATTGCCAGAAAAGTAGTTTTTACCTCCCAGTGAATAGAGTGCGTACCCGGTTGAATCTTGTTGCGCCAGTACAGCAACACCTGCCGCATTATTGTTCTGACCCATGACCCCGTAAGCAGCCGCAGTTCCAGCACCACCATAGACACCCACTTTAGCAGTCGTTGCAGTCACGCCACTTATGGCAGTATCAGCACTCACGACTGATAGTTTAGTAAAGGGCGTAGTCGTTCCAATACCTACATTGCCATTATTTGAAATAAAGAAGCTGTCGTTATTAAAAGATATATCCGCCGCGGTACCCTGATCTTTAATGGAAAGAAATGGGTTGGTGCCATCAGAAAATACTAAGGCATCGCTGGTTGTTTCATCATATGTTAACAGTAAGTCTTGATCAGTACCAAAGAACAGCCCACCACCGGCAGTTAAGCCAGAACCATCTGCCAAGAAGAGTGAATTCCACTCAAAGGTTGTTGAGCCAAGATCATCAGTATCGGCGGCATCGCTGAACAAACTGGTGTTAATAGCGACGCTTGCTAGGTTTGACAACGCTGTGTTTGCTCCGCTACCTCCAGAAACAGTCGTCCAGGAAGTCACGCCACTGCCATTTGTAGTTAGGACTTGAGCGTTATCTCCATCATTGGCGGGAAAAGTCAGTGTCCAATCCCCAGCGGTCGCACTGGGTTGCAGTTGCAAGTACCCAGCTGTATTACCAGTCAGACGCATAGTACCCAAAGTTGTACCGGCTGTGCCGATTTGTAACTTTGCTCCTGGAGCAGTAGTGCCAATCCCGACTTTCCCGTCCCAATCAATTCTAACTGCTTCGGATAGTGTGCCATCAAAGCTTGAATAAAAAGCTAATTCAGTAGGTTCGTAAGTTGCACCAGTTCTAATTGCCGAAATTCTTGCATTAATATTATTACTAGTGGTTGAAAAATCTAAACTAACACTAGTTCCTGCAGTAGTCCCAGCGTTCTGAAATAAGCCACCTGTTCTAAGGTTGCCACTGCTCGTATTAGCAACATGAAATAACCCATTTGGTGTTGTTGTTCCAATTCCTACATTACCCGCAAAATAGTTAGTAGCTCCACCTGCTTCGTAAACTCCGTAGTTAGTAGAGTTAACGTTATTTAAATCGATATACAAGCCGTATTGTTCTCCTCCTGTAGTAGAAAAGTGAGAATTTGCATAATATCCAATTCCAACATCAGTTGCATGCGTTGACAATGTTGTTTTTGCTCCATACAAATATTGAATGTATGCATCGTTGGCGGTATATAGCCAGTTAAGTGACCCAACACCCTCATAGTAATCAGATGTGGTATTTTGATTGATTGTGTTGTATACACCCGCTGTTGTGTTCGATGTACCAGAGTTTGTTAATGTATTCCATAGTCCAAAGGTATCTCCTGCTTTACTTGCAGTAACTTTTATTCCACTATCTTGGTATGACGGAACATCTTGAAGTGAAATATTAATTGCAGATTGAGCCTCTAGGGCAGCTCCATTCAGAGCTAACACACTACTTAGCTTTGCGTTACCAATAACTTCCAAATTAGCTCCAGGGCTGGTTGTTCCGATACCGACGTTACCAGTATTTAGAATCGTAAGCCTTTCAGCCAGTCCAGTGTCGCCACCGACAGATGTTTGAATACCAAATGAGCCACCATTGTAGATATTGAGTTTGGTTGCGGGATCGGTACCTGTGGGAGCGGCAAGTGCAAGATTGCCTGAGATGGAAGCGGTAGGAATACCTGAATTAACATTCAAAAATGCAAATTTAGCTGAAGCCGAAGCGTATCCACCAATGAACATATCTAGCGACGGGTTATTGGGATGAAGGAATCCAGCACCCACTGTCCAGTTACTCGTGCCACCACCACAGTTACCGGTGCTATCACAGACAGCTCTGTCTCCCCAATAGAGATAGCCACTTGGTGCACCGCCACCAATGGTGGTATTGAGCACATTATTAGCACCTGCAGCACCAAGGCGGATGGCACCAACGACATCCAGTAGTTGGGAAGGAGCTGTTGAGCCGATACCAACGTTACCATTGAAATTAACAAAATTTGTTACAAAGTCGCCCCAAATAAGTGGTGAGCTTGTGTTGGAATTATCGATGTAGAGTTTGTCACTGCCGGTTTCACTATACCCAGCCTGGTATCCCAAAAATATATTCCCATCGCCAGTTGTTGTTGAATATCCTGCTTGATAACCAAGTGCGATATTATTATCGGAGCTACTTCCGATAGAATTAAGAGCATTTTGTCCGAGGGCGATATTGTTGTCTGAGCCTGTGTAATTAGAGAAATTGCCCATACCCGCACTTGTTCCCAGGAAAATATTATTTGTTCCTGATAAGTTGTAATATCCGGCTGCCGAACCCATGGATATGTTATTGGTTGCTGTATTATTCTTATACCCGGCAGCAAACCCAATGGCAATATTTTCATCAGCACTGCTTCCAATAGAATTCATTGCTTCTCGTCCAATAGCGATATTGTTGTCAGAGCCTGTGTTTACTGATAAGCCAGTTCCTGCATTACTGCCCAGGAAAATATTAAATGTACCTGTTTGGTTATTCTGGCCCGAACCAACACCAAAGTATAGGTTGTCTGTTCCGGAAGAATTAGAATATCCGGCATAATATCCTAGTGCGATATTATTATCGGCGTAACTCTCCAAGGAATACAGGGCGCTCGCGCCAAGGGCGATATTGTTGTCTGAGCCTGTGTAAGCTGTCGTGCCGCGACCTGCTAGATTTCCTTGGAAGATATTCCATTGACCTGTCTGGCTGTAATAACCGGCCTGATAGCCCTGGAAGTTATTATATGTACCAGTAGTATTCGAATACCCAGCCTGATAACCAAGTGCGATATTATTATCGGCATTACTTCCTAATGAATAAAGAGAACTCTCTCCTAGTGCGATATTGTTGTCTGAGCCTGTGTATGCTGATGTTCCCATACCTGCTTCATATCCCTGGAACATATTGTCAGTTCCGGTCTCATTGTAGAAGCCAGCTCGATACCCTAATGCTATATTATTATCCGTACTGCTTCCTATATAAAAAAGAGCGTCATTTCCTAGTGCGATGTTGTTGTCTGAGCCTGTGTAAGCTGCTGTGCCATAACCTGCCCGGAAACCCTGGAAGATATTGTAGCTACCGGTCTGATTGTAGAAGCCGGCTCGATAACCATGGTAGAGATTATAGGTGCCGGTAGTATTTTCATATCCGCTTTGATAACCAAGTGCGATGTTGTAATCAGCATTACTTCCTAAGGAATATAGAGCACTTTGTCCAACAGCGATATTGTCGTCAGAGCCTGTGTAAGCTGCTGTGCCATAACCAGCCCGGTAACCCTGGAAGATATTGTATCTACCTGTCTGATTGTAGTAACCCGCGTCTACTCCAGCGTATATGTTATTAGAACCGCTGGTATTTCCGTATCCTGCGTTATACCCGATAGCAATATTAAAGTCAGACGTCGCATTGTTCATGCTATACCCTGCGTTGTATCCAAGTAAGGTATTATAATCAGCTCCAGCAACTATGCTGGTCCCAGCACTTGTCCCAAGTAGCAATGAACCGGTATTAACTTGATTGAGGATAGTTACATTATCCAATTGATAATATTCCGATGTATCAATCACTCCCGTGACATCGAGTGCGTCGTCGGGACTCGTTGTCCCAATGCCCACATTGCCGTTAAAGTTAACTACATTTGTGCTGAAGTCACCCCAAATTAACGGTGATGAGGTGTTTGAGTTATCAATATAGAGTTTGTTTGAGCCAGTTTCATTGTAACCTGCCTGATATCCTAGGAACAGATTTCCTGCTCCAGTTACCACATTATATCCAGCATCATTGCCCAAGAACACATTCATTCCTGATGAATTTCCCATCTTGTATCCTGCACTATTACCAACAATTGTATTGGAAGGAGAAGTAAATAGCGCCGTACCCTTCCCAGCTGCAGCTCCAATGAATGTGTTACCTGCACTATCTTCTTCATAGTAACCACTTGACTGACCCAAGTATGTATTGCCACTATAATTATTATGAGAATATCCAGATTGCCATCCAATGAAAGTATTCGAATAGCCACCACTCAATCCAGCACCGCTGTTATTTCTTCCCGCATCTTTACCAATAAAGGTCGTTTCATGGCCACTGGCACTAATATCCATAAGAGTATTGCCACTACTATCTTGTAGTTGAATAATTGGATTGGTCATGGATTGACCACTTGATGCTTTAACAATAAGTTGTGTTACATCATTCGTACCTACCAATTCAAGTTTTGCGACAGGACTCGTTGTCCCAATGCCAACATTACCACTCGTATTAATCAGTAAGTGAGGAGTCATGCTAGAACTTGCGCCCAGTGCAATTTGTCTGCCAGCAGTACCGTAAATATAAAATGTATCAGTTGAATTTGCAGTGACTCCACCAATTCGACCTAAATTAGTGACTGTGTTGAATTTAAAATCTAACATTGTAAGTGGTGTACCCGACATTGTGGTAGTGGTCGCAAAGAGTGGTGTAGTAGTGGCTGTGCCGACAGCGTGTAGGATTCCTCCAGGAGTCGTGGTGCCTATACCGACGTTGCCACTGTTTAGGATTGTTAAAACTTCGGTCAAGCCCGCATCACCACCGACACTGGTTTGAATACCAAAGTTTTCACCATTAAGGATGTTGATTTTTGGATCTGTTGTACCACGAAATGCGAGTGCGCCGGAGATTGACGCAGAGCCAGCGACATCAAACAATGCTGAGGGATAATTTGTGCCGACTCCAACATTCCCACTATTCGTGATTGCAAATTTGTCCGAACCACCCACAATGATTGCAAAAGTCCCAGCTGCTGCATACGGATTAGTTGCACCATAGCTCATTAAACCATGTGTTGTACCACCCGCGTCTGTGTTTTCGAGTAGAAATCGAGTTCCCCAAGTGTCATTGGAGGTGATATATGCTTTTGCAGTTCCCAATGATCCAAAAGATTGATCAGAAACCGCGAACGGTGTTCCTCCACTGGAGTTGTGCACAATAAATTTATAGAATGGTGAGGTAGTCCCAATTCCCACGTTCCCTGTGCCATTGGGATTTAGCAAGATGTTTCCGGTAGTGTTGTAAGTAACGGAGTTACCCAAGGTCAAATTTTGTTTTGCTGTAGCCGAAAGATACCCGCTTGCGGTTAAGAAGGTTGCTCCATTGGTACCGGCGGAGATAGAGGCCGTTGGTGTCCCGTTGTTGACATTGATGAATGCAAATTTGGCTGATGAGGTAGCTAGGCCTCCAATAAATAAGTCCAAGGTGGGATTGTTGGGGTAAATGATGCCATTACCGACGGTCCAATTGCTTGATCCACCACTTCCAATACAATCCGTCCAACCAGCATTTTGATAACAACGGAATTTATTATCAGCAGTGTTGTAGTAAATGTATCCCTCAGCACCACCAGCAGGATCTCCGGCGTCAGACTTTACATCAAGCGCTAAGTAATCTGGGGTAGTGTTACCACTGCCACCAGCTCCAATCTGAACCACGGCGGTTGTGCCGGTACCAGCCACCTGGAAACTCAAATTACCTGAGGTGGTATCAAATGAAGAAGCCGCTCGACCTTGAAAAGTCAAACCCTGTCCAGATGCAGCATCAACGTCTGTGGATGCTCCAGAGAAAATTAAACCAGTTGAACCAATTGTTTTATTAGTAAATTCTTCTGTTCCAGCGAGTGTAGCCAGTGTACCTGATGTGGGAAGTGTAACTGATGAATTATTAGTCGAGGTAAATGTAGTCGTATACGCTCCAGAGAAAGCAATCGTGGCTCCATTAGGAATAGTCAGCGTTCCAGTCGTATCAGTCACCGTCAGGCCAGCCACTTTTTGTGCATTAAAAGCTTGGGGCACCGCTGCAAATCGCACTCGGGGAGACATTTCGCCATCGCTGTTAAAGTTAATACCCAGATAGATATTGTCAGTATTAAAATCAATAGAAGCGGGTAGGGCAGTGCCACTACCGAGTAGAGTCTGGAAAATACCGTTTTTTACCTCAACCGATTTAGTTTCGGTCCAGAGGGTCGTTCCGCCAGAAGCAGCGTCATAGATCGTAAAAGTAAAGGAATAATTATTGTCTGCAATATTGGTGCCTGCTGTTTTGTTGACAACTTTGCCCTGGAAATTAATTTGTTTGAGAATACCTGTAGCGGCAATCACTGGTTGTTGTTGTACAAAGAAAATCAGGCCAAAAACCGCTACCACACACAACAATAACAAGCGCAAAAACCGCATGTACCCATCGTATCAAGTAGGACGTTTGAGTGATAGGAGAAGAAAACACGAAACTTCTTGAGGAAATATTAACAATTTAATATGTGTTTATAAATTGAGGCTCTCAATTTGCATTTTCCCCAAGAATCACTACTACGTCAGCAGCAGCTGCGGTTTCACCCGAAGGTAACTGTTGGGTGACAGTTGTGTTATATAAGCGGGCAATTTGATTAGCCACCGTTGTTGCGGTAGGGGAAAGTGCTACTACTTGAGTTGTAGAATAATCTTGTTTAGTGGCATTAGTCTTTTGAATTATTTCAATTCCAGTAACATCCTTTAGCAACCGAGTTTCTGCGCTGTTGGTTAACCCTTGCGTCGTTGTGCCATTGAGCAGAATAACTTTGGTCTGAACGGTGGCAGTTGGAGTGGGGGTTATTGTAGAAGTGGGGATTGGAGTATTGACAACGGTGGGGGGACTTGTTGTTCCAGACGGAATATCAGCCGTATTTGTCGTATTAATCAGAGTGACATCCACAATTTTATTTGTAGAGGGTCGATACAAAATTGCCCGACCAAGATTCGTATACAGCAAGACTTTATCTCCGTTTTCTGAGCGAGCAAAAAATGCCTGGGTTTTAATTTTTTCTCTATCAGTTACCGTTGCCAGCACTGGCGTTTCATCTTTGGGTAGATCCATCAGCTTGCCAACTTGAATTACCACCTTTTTTAACTCAGCGGCTTCGGATTCGGCAGTTGAAACAAATTGTTGCTTTTGGAAGAAATAATAACCCAAGCCGCCCAAAAGTAATGCAACCAGAATTAACAACGGATAAAAAAACAGTGGTCTTTGCTTTTTTGTAGATCTGGATATTGCGGGAGTAGGTTGAAATGCGTCCATAGTGTTGTCCCAATTGTACACTAGCTTTTTGCAATTTACCTAAATTTAAAACGTTGCACTGGCAACTGCAGTGAGTATGCTGGTGTAGTCGCTGGCGGAGGGGGTAAGCGTTGAGGCTTTGGCTTTCAGTACAAATGAAGCTCTACCATTGGTAATAGGCTGGGCAGTTGAATTGAGCAAATTGCGAGAGGTGGTATTGAGAATACCTACGTTTTCTAGAGTACCGTCATAAGGGCTGACGGCGGCCAGCGGGCCGCCGCTCGTTTGTGTAACGCTTTCCACTCGAGTTCCATAGCCTTCGTTAGCAGAAGCCAGATTGGCGGTGGCAGAAGTGATGGTATAGGGCGCTTCGGCGCTCGTCAAACCTGCGCTCTGCGTATAGACGTACACAAAGCCACCGCCATCACCATTGGTGGAAAGATCAAACCAAACTTTGTCTGTGGCGGTAGTCACACCACCAATTGCAAGAGGTCCAAAAGACACTGCGTAGGGTGGCCCTGTCTCGGTGTCTGAGGCTGAAACATCAATATCAAATGAGAGACTAGCTGCGGTAGTGGCGGCTGTCGCCGCCACACTATATTCTGTTTCGGTATACTTTGTCTGGACCGCTTTCACTTTAATTTTATAGGTGGTATTTCTTTCTAAGCCAATCACATATTCACCAGAGCCACCACCCCAATCAGCATATGTTTGGTAAGCAACTGTTGCACCAATGGTGCCGTCTGTCTGGATAAAGTTAGTTGTAACAAAATCATCAGCGCTTATAGCAATCGCAAACAATGTATCACTGGGATTACCACCGGAATCTAAAATAAATTGCAAACGGTTATAATAATTATCTGGATTGGAAAAAGTTGGCGCAGCCGGGACATTGCTTTGACGGGTAAATTGCAGTCCAGGTCCCAAGTTGTAAGTTGCGCCAATGCCTTGTGCACCAGAAATTTCTCCCGCTACAGCGCTGAGTGAATAGGTGCCAGAATCTGCTACGCCTACGCCACCTGCTCCAAAACCATAATCATGTAGTTCGTAGGCACCACTCGCCGGCAAAACTAACAAAAAGAATAAGCCATTAGAAAAAAAGTTCTTGAATAGCGTTGCTAATTGATTTTGTAATTTCATGTAGTGTTTCATTGTAAGCTGTTTGCAGCTGTTGCAGCAAGTTGTCGTTCGGTTTTTGGAATAATTTGGATGGCTTCAAGAATACTTGGTAAAGACTGTTGCACGATAGTTTCTTGACTAGAAGTTTCACTAAATACGACAGATAACAACTCCCCATTTGTATCAGCAAAAAAACTTACTCCCTGCGGATCAGAATATATTTTATAAATCGGAAATAACTGAGATATGTAGGCGATGGGTGTGTACGATTTAGTATTTGATTCTCGCATGAGTACGGCCGAGTGTTCAGTTAATTTGGTTGATAAGGTACTTAAACTAATGGTTACTCGGCTATAGGGAGAGCTGATTCGGAAAGTGGTTACGCATGATTTCGTATCATTTTTTTCGATTGATCGGATAGGAAATGGCGCTATCACTCTAAAACAGTCAGTTGTAGCAGATGCTGTCTTTTCTACTGCGGGTGTAGCCGAAATGGCGACCCACCTATTTCTCCATTCGGAACCGCCTTTTTGTTGTTCCGATGCTATAAATTCTTGCGAGCGTTCAGAAAGGGTATCGACCGAAACCGTGCCAAATTTTTCTCCCACAAACTGAGTAAAAAATATCACCAATAACACTGTCAAAATTAGTATAAGAATCAGTAAAATTCGCCATCGATTGTTCAACCTCATGCCTTCTTCCTCAGGATTTTGTGGAGAGACCATGCGCCAGCGCTCAGTATTAAACCAACTAAGAGAGAGAGTATGATGCCAACATAAGAAACAAAGACGCTAAATGATTGTTGAAAGTATGAGATTGCTCCAGGACTTGATTCACCCCGTACAGTAATGGTATACAACATAATTGGCCAGCTGGGGCGAATTTGTCTCAGTTGCACCTGCAGCTCTTTTTGTGTTCGGGGAAAGACAAATTGCGAGCCTTCATTGATGGTGCCTTCTACTACCACCTTGCCAAATACATCGGTAATTTTTATTTGACCCCTAGGTGTTGTGTGAATATTGCCTTGATTTTCGAAGACCAAACTCAATGTTTTGGGTAATTGCCACCACACCTGATGATCATTGGATATTTCCAACAACGATAGATTGTATTGTTCACCTCCTATTTTTCTAATCAACACAAATGACGACACAGCTGGCAAGACGCTTTGATTTGGCAGTGAATCATCTTGATCTGGTTTTGCCCGAACAATTACTACAGAGTAGTTCCCACCGGGCGACAGATTTTGAGTATTTAAAACTGTAAATGGAATTGTAGCCACTTGATTTGGTGATATTTCCAATTCGGGACTTGGGAAGGTAATGTACGCAGAATCTGGTGAGTTAGAGTTAGAAAGCGGTTTGTCCGCCAACGTAAAGTTGCCTTGGTTATCAAATTGATTGACCGAAACCGCAAATACCTCAAATAATTGTTTTTTATTGGTTTGGTTGGAGATTTCAATTTGCGCAGTCTGAGTTGTGTCATCTGCGTTTACTGTGACTTCCTGAAAAGTCGGCGAAATGATGATGGCAGAACTTGAGGCTGAGGCAGTTTGAGCCAAAATAGTCTTAGGATTGCTAAAAGAAAAAAATAAAAAAACGAACCAAGCTATTGTAATCGGGATTATTTTTTTCGTTTGAAGGATCGAAAAACACCAGCTAGGGTTGACCTGATGCCTAGTAGGAAAAAGATGGAGACAATGATGACTGCTATGCTGATTCGCCATGGTATCACCCAAAATGAAACAAATGACTCAATTGGTACGTCACGTTCGCCATTATCATACACTAGCAAAAGGTGTGCAGTATACTTGCCAATTCGGAATCGATCTGCTTCAGCAAAGTTCCATTCTAACTTTTGTTTGGGTTGACCATTTTCATCTAATACTGGTTGGTCTTTTTCTGCAGCTGCTACCCATTTGGGAAAACCATCGTTCCAAGTTACAGAATATTCTCGGCTTGAATCAGGTAAAATCAAACTGTTGGCAGGATTGATTGAAAGTACAGCAATATCTTTTTTTGTACCACTATCAATGAAAATATTACCGGTAGGTGGCAAATGAACGTTGCCACTGTTTCTAATGTTTAGTAAGAATTGTTGGGGTAGAAATTCTACCCAAATCTTGGGAACTTTGAATGAATCCAGTTGTAGTTCGCGTTTGGCAAATGGAGAAATAACATTGTTGAGAACAAGTACGGCTGGTGCTCCTGCAATCTTGGTTGTCCCGTCTTCTGCTGGTTCACTAACCCGATTAAAGATAACTGCGAAATAATATCCCAGTGAAGCTTCTGGCGGTGGAGCAAAGGTGACATTGACAGTTGACCACTCAGAGGGTTGGACCACGAATTCTGGTTGATCAACCGATATCCATTGCAGGAATGTTTCGTCACTCTGATTATTAAGATTAATTTGCTGAGTAGTTTCGTTAAAAGAAAAGGTCGCAAACGAAACTCGGAGCGCTTCAGGCTCCGTACTGTTGTTGCGAATTTTAATTTCTCCGGATTTAGATTCTCCTGGCTTAACTTCTAACTGAAGCGTAATGGGAGACAAGGTGAGGTTGATAGCATTGACGGGTGGGGGCAGTGGAGTCACAGTGGGAGTACCACTCAGCTCAGTTGTTTCAGTAATCAAGGCAGAATCAGAGGCGATGGTAAATCCAGCCTGCGGTCGCTCATCGACTTGGGCGAAGACTGGGAAGTATGACAGCAGAAAAAATGCAATTATGAATAATAGTGAGCTGATATGTATTGATGGCTTTTGCACACTAAGCAGTGTACTAGAAGATTCCCGCTCCGACAACTGTCAGTGTGTCGGTGTAGTCAGTGGCTGCTTCTGTCAAACCTGAAATTGCAACTCTTGGAATCAGGGTAAGTACGTCACTACTAGCAGCACCATTAGCGGTTGCTATCGCTTCATAGGTAGCGCTCAGGGTGCCACCCATTGATGTTGTCGTGCCGTTATACTCAGGATCGATCGTAACCGTACCTCCGCTAGCACCATCCGTAGTGAGATCAACATCTAAGACATACCCTTCAGTACCCGCGCTGATTGTATCTGGGGTATCATTGACTGTACCAGTCGTAACGATGGTATCTCCAGACGCAGCAGAATCAAGTGATTGATTAGCACTCAAAGCCCATGCGCTCCAACCACTAGCTGCATTAGTGGTGACGGTAATTGTGGTGCCCGTCCCTGAAATGACTGAGCCCACGGCTAATGCTAGATTTTGAGCATTGTTGTTAAAGACAAAAGTAAAAGTTGGAGCCACTGTGGCAGTGATAACAATTTGGTCGTTGGCAATGGTGGGTACTGCCACATCTTTAGTGTCTGCAGTCGCGGCATCAGCACCAGTCCGAGTGAAAATAGTATGTATTTGGGTAGTGGAGGCTGCGGGATTGCTAATCAGACCAGTGCCACCATTAGTAATAAAAAATCCGTAGGTAGTGCTGTTAGTAAGAGCGGTAACTGGAAAGCGAATAGTATTGCCTGAGACATTGTCAGCTGTTGCAATACCTGGCATCGCGGTTACGCCAACTGGTAATCCGGCAGTGGATACTGTGTAGTTTCCCGGAGTTGTGGAAAAATTCGTAGTAGATACCCATTCTGCATCAAGTGTTAGCTTGATGGTAGTTTCTGTGGCCGCAGTTGATGATGTCGTAAAAACTACCAAACAGTTGCCGGGATTGGTATTTTCTTTCATACGGTCACAGCGCATATAGGTGCTACCAGCTTCCACCGCTTGAGTTTGTGTTACAAATAGGGGGCTAAAGAGCGCAAAAAAAACAGCTAAAAGCAAACCAACCAAAGAATACGATTGTTTTCGAAGTTTCATATCATCCAGTATAGAGATAGTTTCTTGGCGAAGTCAATACGCTAATTTACTCAACTTATTTGACATCTGGCCACTTCGAGAGATAATAATTCTATTATGAAAACATTTCTCCTTTTTTTATTTGGAACAGTAGTGCTGATAGTTGTTGGCTCAATTTTGGTTTTGGGCTATTTGGGCTTTGTACCAATAGTTTCAAGTTGGTTTGGCTCAGACAAACCAAGGGATTTAGGTGTAGTGGCAACTCAGGAAAACTTCAGTGAGTATCTAATAAAATCGGCTGCCAAAATTGAAAGCCTTGAGTCGCCCATCGAGGGTAAATCAGTCGTTTACTCTGGTTCTGAGCCAGTAGCAGCCTCATTTACGCAAGAAGAAGTGTCGGGGAGACTGAATTATAGTACTTGGAAGTATATGCCTGTTGATCAAGTTCAAATTAAATTTTCCCCCGATGGTTCTGTTGAAGTGGCTGGAAGATTGCGAATGGATCGGCTGGATGGCTTTATTAGTCAGGTTGGAGGTACTCAATATACCAAAGCAGACGTAGAAAAAGGCATGAATTTCTTGGGTGTAATTGCGACGAACCCGATTATTTATGGGAAAGGCACAGGTAGTGTGACAAATAATCAGGTAACCGCACAAATTGATTATTTAGAAGTCGGGCGTTTACCAGTGCCGTTAGGAAAAATTGATGCCAACAGCACTTTTGTTAGTGTGGCCAATCATATTATTAGCAATGTACCCGGACTGGATGTTCAACAGGCCAATTTTACTGGAGGGACACTAAACTTTACTGGTAGTGCACCAACAGAAATGAAGGTATTGCAATAGAATGTGTGGTTTTTTTGCATTTTCCACTGGCATGAGTGCGCGACAAATTGCGGATTTATTTCAGGTATCAAACATGCCAAAAGACGAAAAAGATATTCAGTCAATTAAGTTTTATCCCAAGTCATTAATTCCGACAATTTCTAAGAATTCGCCAAATAAACTAGTAATGCGTTATTGGTCATTCATTCCCAACTGGTGGAAGGATGATCCGAGGAAAATGAAGTTTAGTACATTCAACGCTCGCTCGGAAGATGTCGCGACCAAGCCGACATACCGGTCGGCCTGGTCGCATCATCAACGATGTTTGATCCCCTCAACCTGGTTTTACGAATTTAAGACAGTAGTTAAAATGGATGGATCCAAGCCCCAAAAAGTACCCTACCGAGTGGAAGTAGTTGGAGAGGAAATTGTGGGTTTAGCGGGATTATATGAAACTTGGACTGATGGCCAGCACACGGTTGAGAGTTGTACCATTATTACTCGCTCCGCAATTGCGCCACTTAAATCGATTCATGATCGACAGCCCGTGGTGTTAGCTAGAGATCAATGGGAAAGTTGGCTAAATCTTGCAACAGCCAAAGACGAAATTACGTCACTAATCCAAACCACAGTTCCACTGGCGGTATCAGAGGTCAAATCAGAAATTTTTCACACTACATCAGAATAGTTTCAAAGAGAATCAGATAGACATATCTATTGCGTAGGTGTATATTTTAAGATTGGGAGGAAGTTGTATGCAGAAAACTATTACGTTATTTGTTGGATTTGTGCTAGTAGTGGTCATTGGAGTTTTCATTGTGAGTCGTATGACTGATTCTCAAACGCCCTTTTCAACTGATGCTACGGACAGAATATTAGGTGAAGAAATTCAAAAAAATGCTGATGTAGGGGTACCAGCTAATCTGTCGACCGATTGCAGTCAGTTTTTTAAACAATCTGGCCAGGAGTACCAAGCATCTTGCGATACCTTTCCCAAAGAAACAGTTTGTTCTTACTATACTGTCTTGAGAGAAGGTCAACAAACAATTCAGAATTTACAATACGCCAATGCCTGCGCTGGGTGTCGATTTTATGGGGAAACAGGAACTAAATCATTAGGAGAATCAAGCTATCAACACCTTGGCTATGTAGTGGGAACTTGCGAATGATTATTTAATTTTCTTTCTCTTTTTAAGTTCACGAATAACATTAAATGCTAAGAATGACCCAAATGACATTAATGTTACAACTGCGAAAACACCTAGAAAACTAGCGAGGAATTCTGGCGGAGTACAGCCTTTTTCAACGATAAACGCATCAGTCACCGCAAGTGAACCAATTACCACTGCTATCATTAGCACATACATGAAGGCCATTTGTATAGCTGAGTCTCTTGAGCCAAAAGTTAGTATATCCAGCCAATCTTTACCAGAAAGTCCGTATTGTTGTTGTAACTCGACTGCTTCTTCTTCCGTTAATCCAAGTTTTTCAAATAATTCGCCTACGGTATCAGTATTTTCACTCAGCTTGAGAACTGCCTCGCGAAGCTTTTCTTCGTCAATACCGATTTGATTTTCTAAATCTTCAGGGGTTTCAACAGTAGATAATATTTCCATATAGTCTTTCCTCCTGATCTAGATTGTACTAGTAAAGCGGTTGGCGTCAAGTGGGTTCCAGCCAATATTTTGCCAAAGTGAATAGACCAGTGGGATATATAATGTTGAGAATGCAATTCACAGACCTAGGTAATCAAAACAAAAAAATGGAATCTGGTGCTGAAACCATTATGTTGGTCAATAGCGCCGATGAAGTGATTGGTGAGATCGGCAAAATTGAGGCTCATCAAAAAGCGGGAAGACTCCATAGGGCCTTTACCATCTTTTTGCAAAATCAGAAAGGCGAGTGGCTAATTACGCAACGAAGTCAAAAAAAACCCTTGTGGCCCTTGTGGTGGGATGCGGCTTGCTCATCTCATCCTTGGTTTCCTAATGAAACGATTGAGCAAGCCGCACTTCGACGCTTGCCCTTCGAGCTCGGTCTGCAAATTGGGCAAGTGCATAACGTACATGTAGTGTCTGCCTATGAGTATCACGCTGTTTATTCCGCAGAATGGTCTGAGAATGAAATTAACCACTGTGTTGTTGCCAATTACGACGGAGAGTTGTCGGTCAACCCCAATGAAGTTGCCGAGTTCCAGTGGCTTAATTCATCACACATCCAAAAACAACTGAATCAATCCGAATTCTTTGTCCCATGGTTTGAATTAGCCTGGCGAGAAGTGAAAGAATTGATCTAGATAAAGCAATTATGCTTTAAGCAGCCTGAGATATTCGTAGCAGGTATTGTGGTAGTTGATGAGCGTAGTCATCCAGCATATCCTCATACTTTTGAGTGATAAATTCCCAAAAAATCTGATCGAACAAGTGAGGCATCAGCTGTGTAACGTACTTTATTATTATTGGTTTTACCTGCTCAATTACCCCAACTAATGGCAGCCCTTTATCGATCAACTCTTTAAGCTCCAGTAAAAAATCAGAGTTATATTTGAGGTACACAAGGAAGAGTCGCGGTTTTAAACCTTGTGTAAAATCATCGAGTTTAAATACCGATTTTTCTAACATTTCTAAGATTAGACTAACAGTAACAGGGCCTCTTAAACGATCAATGTATGCCAAGTGGGCCCTTATTTCTTTTTCAGGATCTTCTAAATTGACAACCCCATCTCGTTCTAAACCATTAGTAGTCATACAGTAGAATTATATCAAAATATGTCAACTATTCCAGTACTGAGGTATCTGGCAAAATAGGCGGAGGTCCACCATACCATTCAAAACAGGTTTGATCGATGGTGGCAAAAGTATCAATAGTAAAGATGAACACTTTCTTTTTTCCAGTTTGGCTCACTGCTACTCTATCAAATGATTCATTGTGATTGACAAGGGCGTCACAGGCTAAAATCCCAACTTGTTTGTACATGTTTGAATCGAGTGGTTCTGGAGATGATACGTTGACCGTCAGCGTAGATGTGGATAGTTCTGATCCGTTGGTAAATTCTTTTTCGTAGTACACCGAAGCACTAGCTTCTAACTCTGGATACACAGTACTGATGGTTTGTGGTACATAAGCCAAACTTGGGATTGTTTCAGTTAATTTTTGGCTAATAAATTGTGTAAGTACTCCGTTAAAGAATGCTCCAATAACGAGGGAGCTCACAAAACCCACTAGATATGCCACAAATTTTTGTTTTGTACCAACTTTGCTTTTTAAGGCAAGCCAAAGCACGGTGGGGATAAGAAAAAGAAAATTAAGCAAAAATCCAAGTAAGAAATACCCAAATAATTTCCTTTTTGAGACTGATTGGTTGTTTGAGTCGCTGGTGTATTTTGGCGCAGTGGTACCAGAAAAAGGTGCGGGGATAGGTGTGGGTGTGTTGGGAGCAGGGTTAGCACCGGGAGCAGGTTGCAAATAGGTTGGAGCTGGGGGTTCGTTTGTAGTATGATTTTCGGTTTGACTGAGGGGTGGCAGCACATTCAGTGCAAGTGGTTGAGTTTGTGAGGTGACAGCTGTTTCCACAATTGGAGTAACCGAAGCTAGGTTGGGCGTTGGTGGAATGTTTTCTATATCAGGGTTGGATTCTGGAATTGGTTCGCCAGTAGGAGTGACTGCATTTATCATGGTTATCATCGTAGCGTAAAAAAAGGTAGAATGCCATCAAATATACTATGCAACAGAGAATAAAAAATATTTTGCTCTTGGGATTTATCATTGCTTCTTTTTCATACTCTTTGTTCACAGTAGCTAGGATTATTGCGGTCTCACAGCTGCAAGATTTTAGATTGTATTATTTGGGAGCCCAATCGGTTTTACGTAACAAGAACCCGTATGAACAAGTTCAGGGCGTAATTTATCCTCCAATTTCATTGGTATTACTGACTCCGTTTGCGAGTCTACCACTGGAGTTTGCGGAAGATGTCTGGACAATCTTTTCGTTGATTGCCTTACTTGTGTCTGTTTCTCTCTTACTACGAATTTCTGAGACTAACTCGACGCGTAATTTTTTTATTGTTGCTGGTTTGGCGATGCTTAGTTTTCCGGTCAAATTCAATTTGGGCATGGGTCAAATTAATTTGTTTTTATTACTTCTCACTTGTTTATCTTTCTATTGGTACAGAAGGCAACTGCCGGTACTCGCTGGTAGTGCTCTGGCAATCGCGGCCGCGCTCAAACTTACACCCTTAGTCCTGTTGGTGTTTTTTTTAAAAAAAAGACAATGGCGTATCGTAATTAGTTGCATAGTAGGATTTATAGTGTTGAATGGTTTCGGACTGACGCTACTTGGTACAAGTGCAACTATTGATTATTGGCAAAAAATTTTTCCTGCTATTCCCACCGTTGGTAATGCAATTTATTACAATCAAGCGCTAACTGGGTGGCTGGCTCGAGCTGATATGGCTGATCAGGTAGCGAAAGTGATAAATTATTTAGTCTTTGGAGGCATGCTTGCGATGAGTTGGTTTATTATGCGGGAAAAAAAACAGTTAGTTGCCGTCGAACTGAGTGAGTTGGGACTACTGATGATTTCTGTTTTGGTAGGGACCGGCTTGGCTTGGCAGCATCATTATGTGGCACTGTTGGTTCCTTTTTTTGCTGTTTCATTGCGAGCAATGAACTTGAAACGTTCAAAAACGAAATATCTCGTTGCCATTGGGATCTCGTATTTGCTCGTAGCTGCCAATCTGAAAAATCCACTTATAATTATAGGAATTTGGCAACACATAGTGCTATCTCATGTGCTAATTGGGGCAATCGTACTCTATATAGTCACAGTGATTAGTTTACGAACTCCAATGCATACAGAAAGAACTTAGGACTGTGTTTATTTTCCTGCTTGTTTTTGTAGTACTTGCTTTGTAGGATTACAGCTTATGCCACAAATTTTTGAGTTCTTTCTCCATTTGGATGAATATTTAACCCAATTAGTTGGACAATATGGGACGGCAACCTACGCCATCTTATTTGGAATTATTTTTGCCGAAACTGGCTTAGTTTTTTTTCCTTTTTTACCGGGTGATTCTTTATTATTTGCTTCAGGTGCTATTGCTGCACTGGGTTCATTAAACATTTTTGTACTGCTTGGGCTGCTCTGTGTGGCGGCAGTTTTGGGCGATACTGTAAATTATTGGATTGGTCATTTTTTTGGCGAAAGAATTATTGCTTCTAAAAGAATTCCACTCATCAAGCCAGAGCATATCAAAAAAACAGAAGAATTTTATGCTAAACATGGCGCCAAAATGATTATTTTGGCGCGATTTGTGCCAATTATTCGCACCTTTGCGCCATTCGTAGCGGGGGTTGGCAAGATGCACTACAGCACTTTTATAACGTATAACGTGGTGGGTGGTATTTCTTGGGTGCTGATATTTACCTTGTTGGGATTTTTCTTTGGTAATGTGCCTTGGGTGCAAAAGAATTTCGAAATAGTTATAGTGATAATTGTTTTGATCAGCATTGTGCCCATGATCATTGAGTGGATAAAGAGTAAAAAATCTTCAAAATAATAATTCCCGATTTAACGGAATTTTCTCTGTATTCCCCCGGTCGCATTTTTTATATATAGTTGTATTTGTATGGGTAAAACCCTCGATCATTTAAGTCGAGTTTTTGTTGGTATTTGTGGTGGTTTGAAAAAACTACTCTTTACTAACTATTTCTCGCACAAAAAAGCTCAAACTAAAACACGCTTTCTAAGTCTATCTGTTCTTGGAGTGCTGGCTGGTTTGAGCTCAGTTTGGTTTGTGGTCAATGTAATGCCTAAGATCTTCGCGTCCAACGACATACATCTGTGGAATTTCTCTACACCGGGAGATTACATTCTTTCAGATAGTAATTTAATAGAAGTTTCTGCTAGTTCCGCACAATTAAAGATTCAAGAATATATTTCTGATGCTCAGACAGCATTGCTACTTCACTTCAACGAATCAAGTGGAGATCCTGTGGATTCTTCATCTTTTACTCACTCAGCTACCTCAAGTTCGTTACTGTATCAATCTGGCCAGCTTCAAAATGGTACGTTTTTTAATGGCACCACCAGCGCAGTGACAGTCCAGGATTCTGTGCCACTTTCACTTTCAGGAGAACATACACTTGAAGCCTGGACAAAATTTAATGAAACCTTCCAGGCAGGAGTGAGTAACCAACGCCAAGGAATAATAGATAAAGGCGACTATCAACTTTACTTTGATAATGAAACTGGTAAATTGGTTTACGAATTAGCGGACAGTCAGGCAACCACTTGGATCCAGCACGCGGGTAACTACTTAAATAGTAGCTGGGATATTTCTGGTTCAGCCAATGTTGAAACCATGTCGGTTATTGGCACAGATGTTTATGTAGGATTGGGCAATGCTCTGGGTGACGCTCAAGTTTGGAAATGGGATGGGAGTGTTTGGACAAGAATTGGTGGCGATGGACTCAACAACTCATGGGGAGCTAATACGTATGAGGCCGTCTATACCATGGCAAACGATGGCACGAACTTATATGTCGGATTGGGATTAACGGCGGGAGAGGGAGAAGTTTGGCGTTGGAATGGTTCAACTTGGTTTAAAGTAGGTGGTGATGCTCAATACGGTTCTTGGCTTGTCAACACAATTGAGGGTGTTTACTCATTATATTTTCAGAACAGCACTTTATATGCTGGACTAGGCTTGACCGCAGATGATGCAGAGGTTTGGAGTTGTACAGGATGTTCCACGGACTTGCCAAGTTGGACAAAAATTGGCGGCGACAACGGTGTGGGTGGTACAAATAGTAGTTGGACTGGGGCAAATGATATCGAGTATGTCTATTCCTTAACCGGAGATGGTACAAACATTTATGCCGGTTTGGGCTTAACTGCAGGTGATGCAGAGGTATGGCGTTGGGACGGTAGTAGTTGGACTAAAGTTGGGGGAGATGGAGTAGGTTCGGCTGCCAGCTGGAACACCAATTATGAGTATGTGTATAGTTTGTTTTTCCAAAATAATATTTTGTACGCCGGGTTGGGCCTAACCGCTGGCGAAGCTGAGGTTTGGAGTTGCACCAGCTGCGCGAGTGGTACCCCAAATTGGACGAAAATTGGCGATAATGGCATGGGTTGGGGTGCTACATATGAGGGGGTATATTCACTCAGTGGCGACGGTACCAATATCTACGCGGGCTTGGGTCTAACTGGCGGCGAACAGGAAATCTGGCGTTGGAACGGTGGTAGCTGGACGCAAGTCGGTGGAGACGGAGTTTACAGTGGGTTTACAGGGGCAAATCATGGTACGGTCAACAAATTGGTGTATGCCAACAATTTGCTGTATGCAGGCATTCATTCAGTTAACGCAGCTTACTCAGGACAAGTTTGGGCATTTGATCCAAATGCGTTGCCAACCCCCACTTGGACTTGGTTTGGAGGGGATTTTAAAAACGAAAGTTGGAGTAAACGAGGCATCAACTCAATTGAGGTATTGCAGGTATCTGGAGATGCCTTATATGCAGGCATGGGATATCAATATGCTGGGAATGCTTATGTGTGGAAGATGCAAAACGATAACTGGAGCATTGTTGGAGGAGATGGACTAAATAATAGTTGGAATCCATACATTTATGAAAAAGTTTCTTCGATGCAGTCATATGAAGGAGATTTATACGTTGGTTTAGGCATCACGGCCAATGAGGGCGATTTATACAAATTTGATGGATCGACTTGGAATCAGGTGGGTGGTGATGGTACTGGTTGGGGTGCAAATTTTGAAGAGGTGCTCTCTCAGGCAGTGTTGGGCAATTATTTATTTGTTGGCTTGGGTAATTCGGCAGATGACGGCGAAGTTTGGCGGTATGACGGTGCCAATTGGTTAAAAATTGGGGGCGATGATGGTGGTAATGGGACGGTTTATGGTAGTTGGACAGGTTTACTAAATGTTGAGCAAGTCTTATCACTACAGCCGTATAAAGGAAAATTGTATGCGGGTTTGGGCAATACCAACAATGACGCTGCTGTTTGGGAATGCACTGGTTGTGCAGATCCGTTAGCAACTCCAAGTTGGATCAAGGTTGGCGGTGGAGGTGTAAATAATAGTTGGACCACTGGTTCATTAGATGGGTTTAATAATGTAGATGCGATGCTTGCGTACAGGGACTCATTGATTGCCACACTTGGTACGGGTACAGGTGAAGCCGAAGTTTGGGAGTTCAATGGGAGTACTTGGACACAAATTGGCGGTGGAGCCAATATTCGCGGTTCTTGGGATGATGGGTCATATGAGCGCGTGCGCACAGTGGGGGTGTACAACGGTCAACTCTATGCTGGATTAGGCAATGGCACGGGGGACGGCGAAGTTTGGCGTTACAACGGCACCACTTGGACTAATGTCGCAGGCGATGGAGTGGGTTGGGGTGTTAATTTGTTCGAAGAAATGAATGCAATTTCAGTGTATGAAGGCAAGCTCTATGTGGGTTCTGGTAACAGTGCGAGCGCTGATGCCACCGTGTGGTATACCGGGAATAATCGAGTTTTGAAATCTACCACGACTACACAAGATAATGCCTGGCATCATGTGGCCGCAAAATATGACGGAACGACAATGAGTATATTGAGAGATGGGGTTTCAATCGGTTCACTTACTACAACAGTTTCGATGAGGGATTCAACCTCTCCAGTAATTATTGGCGCTACTCACGCAGGGAGAGAGTTTGGAAAACCACGAGGAGTTTTTGAGGGCATGCTGGACGAGGTGCGTATTAGCTCTTTAAATCGCAGTGAATTACTCACCACTCCATATTCCACTTCAGCACAAACCGTTCGTCCCGCTTCACCAGTATTTACTTCTGGTATTAAAGAATATGATGCATTTACCAGTTCGTTTAATGCTGGCACTGGTGGTTCAGTCACCTTTCGATTATCTAGTGATGGAGGGTCGTCCTGGAAGTATTTGTCTGGAGGTAATTGGACGACTTCTTATAGTTTGGTCGAGTCAAGCTTAGCCACTGATCTTAATGGAGCAATGACCACTTTCCCAGTGACTGAGCAAGGCTTGCTATGGCAGGCAATTGTTAGTGGCGATGGTGAGGAACAACTTTCTGTCAGCGAAGTGGAGTTGGGAGTGATTACTGATACAGACGCACCAAGTAACCCAACTACCTTAGTAGCTCTGACTCAAACTGGAGGGTCACTTTTGGATACTGATCCAGCTGTTTGGCACAAGCAAGCCACTCCAGAATTTAGTTGGTCCGGAGCTGATGATGGTGGGGGAAGTGGGGTGGCAGGGTATTATGTGTACTTCAATGCATCTGCCAGTGCCGAACCAGTGCAAGTCGGCGATTTTCAGGTACCCGCAGTATATACGCCGTCTAACTTGGTTAGTGGTACTACTTATTATTTGCGTTTGAAAACTAAAGATAACGCGCAAAATATCCAGCCGGATACTTGGGCGCCGCTCACGTATAAATTTGATAATACGGCGCCCACCAACCCAGTTAGTATTACGGTTTCACCTGCTGGTTATGCACCAACTAATGAGTTCACTTTTTCTTGGCCAGAAGGAATTGATACAGCATCAAATATTGCTGGCTATCAATATAAAACCGGCACCGATTCTGGTACTCTGAGCGAATGGTCAGCTACTAGCAGCGCTCTTTTAGTCACTATTCCAGATGCAGCCTACAAGACTGATGATAATCTCTTTTACCTACGTACTATAGATAATGCAGGCAATGTATCGTCCACAAATTTGCAGGCTACCTATTATTTTGCTGGTCAAGGCGCATCGGTTCCACTCAATTTACGTGCTACCCAGTCATCGAGTGATGAAGATGCTTATAGTTTTACTTGGGATCCTCCATCAACTCACCTCGGCGACGCTAGTGAAATCAACTATTGTTACACGATCGTTGAAAAACCAGACGCAGTTGGCTGTAAATTCACCGGCGAAGGAGTTACTTCTTTGCCAGAAGCAAAACGAGGCGTTAAGCCTGGTCTCAACTCATTTTATTTAGTAGCAAAGAATCCCGAAAGCACAGGCGGTACCATAAACTATGGAGCCTACGCTGAGATTGTCTTTGAAGTTAATGCGGCGGTACCAGGTATTCCCATTAATGTAGCTGTATCCGATATCTCAGATAAAGCAGCTGAAGAATGGACCTTGGTTACTCGTTGGTCTGCCCCGGTTACTAATTCGGAGTCTGTTTCAAGTTATTCAGTTTATCGATCGATAGACGATGTTACCTACTCATTAATTGGAAGCAGTATTCCGGGTACATCTCACATTAATAGTGATTTGGAGCAAATAACATATTATTACAAAGTAAAAGCCTGCAATTACGTTGGCGATTGTGGTGATTTTTCCAACACAGTTAGTCTGTTACCAGACGGAAAGTACACCGAGCCTCCGGGCTTATCTGCTGGACCAACGTCTTCTGCCATTACCACAAAGCAGGCAACCATTAGTTGGTCAACCGATCGCGCCTCAGACTCAAAAGTTCAGTACGGCACAACACCTGGTTCGTATTTTACCTCCGAACCTTCAAGTTCTATCCAAACAACCGACCACACTATTAATCTTTCAAACTTGAGTCCAGGGACAACGTATTACTACAAAGCCAAATGGACGGACGAAGATGGCAATACCGGGGTATCAGCGGAGAAGAACTTTACCACGGAACCCGCCCCATCCGTTAAAGATGTCAGTGTCCCCACACTTGGGTTAGACTCTGCAATTGTGAAGTTTACTTCCACTGGTGCTAGCTCAGTCAAGATTTTTTATGGCACTACGACTGCTTTTGGTGGGGTGAAGGAAATTGCCACATCTACGAGCGAAACTACCTACACCGCCACCATAGATGAATTACTTGATGGCACCAAATATTATTACAAAATTAACGCGTTTGATGCAGAAGACAATGAATATGCGGGGACAATTTTGGACTTTACTACTATGCCTCGGCCCAAAATTAGCACCGTGAGGATTCAACAAGTCCGAAACACCGCTAAATCTACAGTTTTGGTTACCTGGTTAACCAACACAGCCACATCGAGCATTGTGACCTACTACCCAACAGAAGCTCCGGCTCAGGCGCAAGATGAAGTTAACGTTAATCTTGCCAACGGCGCACATCGAATCCTTATTCGAGGACTTTTGGCAAATACACCGTATACTTTAGTAGTCAAAGGTCGAGATAAGGCAGGTAACGAAGCGGTGTCGGAGGTACAGAAATTTACTACAGCTATCGATACTCGGCCGGCGCAAATCTCCGATTTGCGCGTCGAAAGCACAATTCAATCTGGAGAGACCAATACTGAATTGGCTACCGCTCAGCTCGTTGTGTCTTGGACCACTGATGAACCGGCCACTAGCCAAGTAGAATTTGGCGAGGGCACTGGAGTCACCTACACACAGCAAAGTCAGGAGGATAGTAGCCTAACTATCAATCACTACGTGGTTATTTCTGGACTAACACCATCCAAAGTCTATCATCTGCGGGCGATTTCTAAAGATGTTGTAGGTAATGATACTCGTTCGGCCGATACCGTGATGATCACCGCGCGTGCCACAGACGATGCTCTTGGACTCGTAATCTCTAACTTAGGACAAGTCTTTAGCTTTTTAAGATAGGAAAATCAAGAAACACACAAATATGCCAATGCCAGTAATACAAATCGATAAAGTCACAAAAAGTTTTGAAGTTGGCGATCAATTAATTCCCGTGATTAAGGAAACAAGTGTTGAGATTACCCAAGGTGAATTTTTTGTTCTGATTGGGCCATCAGGTTCTGGTAAATCAACTCTGTTACATATTATGCTGGGGCTTGAACCACCCACTACGGGAGAAGTTCGGTTGTTGGGACAGAGCATTTACAAAGAGCAGAGTCATGACCAACGGGCGGAGTTTCGCAAGAATCACATTGGTATGGTGTATCAGCAATCAAACTGGATTAAGGCGCTCAATGTAGTTGAAAACGTGGCTTTTCCGCTGACAATGTTGGGTTTGCCAAAAACTGAAGCGATTGACCAATCACTGAAATTACTAGAGAAAGTAGGCTTGTCAACTTGGGCATACCATATGCCAACAGAATTATCTGGTGGACAGCAACAGCGGGTGGCACTGGCTCGGGCATTGGCCAACAATCCAGAAATATTAATTGCCGATGAACCGACGGGAAATTTAGATTACCAGTCTGGTCAGGCTGTTATGGAATTATTTAAAACGATGAATCTAGAAGAAAAGAAAACTATTATTATGGTGACGCATGATATTGATTATTTACGTTATGCCACGGTAGCGGTTCAGCTTTTTGATGGGGCAGTAGCCAATGTAGCGAGAGGCAAAGAAATTTTAGCGCTGACGAAAAATATTAAAGTCAAGAAAAGTGGAAAACACAATTAAACCTACGAGCAGACCGAGTTTGAACTTCAGCCAACGAGTAACGAAGGATGTGGCTGTCGTAAAAGGTTTGCCAAAAAGAATAAAGGGGCTCGGTAGTTGGATTTCTCATATTGCACTTTTTAATTTGATCCTAACGGTCTATTTATTGCATCGATTTTCTACTAAATTTATTTGTAAGCGAGCCAGTTCTCACTTGATGTGTCGAATCGTTAGCGAAAATATCGATAAGGCGTATAACAAGGTGGCTGCGTTGACCACTCGAAATGCCAAAACTATCAGTCGGATTAACCTGATGGATTTGGCTATGCGGAATATGATGTTTAAAAAATCGAGAGCGTTTATTACGGTGGGAGGTATGGCGATCGGTATTGGCTCAATCGTGTTTTTAGTTTCCATTGGATTTGGCTTACAGCAATTGGTGGTTTCAAAAGTGGCGAGGCTTGATGAATTACGACAAGCAGATGTTTCCTTACAACCTGGTCACAAAGAAGTCATAAATGACGAAACTATCGCTAAGGTAAGTCAGATTACTGGAGTCGATACCACTTTGCCAGTAATTGCGACGGTGGCGAGGGTTACCTACAATAATTCGATTAGTGATGTTGCGGTCTATGGCGTTACCAATGATTTTCTAAAAAACTCTGCCATACAACCAACTAGAGGAAAAATTTATGAATCAAACGAAGTGGCAATGGCGATTTCTGGTGGAAAAGTAGCTGGAACAACAAGAGATATTCAAGATGAATTTAGCTTAGAAGAGTCAGATGAGTTTGCGGTTGGTTTTAGCATTCCTGAAGGAGTATGGCTGAAAGTTAGGTCTGAGGCGAATAAAACTGCTCAAGTCTTGGGTTACACCAAAAGAGGCATTGCCCAACAACAAGGCATGTTGGAGTGGGGTGATTGGTATACAGAAGCGGCTGGAGATGCAACTCGTCAAAGAGAGGTTGATGGCAAAGTGCAAGGTGCTTGGATTAAGGCCGATGTTTTGCTTTGGGAAAAAACTGAGTGTGATGAAGCGAGTATAGATTGCACAGATGGTAGCTATAAAGTTTTGAAGGATCAATCTGGTTCTCAGCAAATAGCCGAAGATGTCTATTTCGCACCGATAGATATTGAATTTACGAATGAAAAAGTTTCACTGATTGAACCGAAAGTGCTTGGTACATCTCAGGAACTCACTGACGCACAAATTAATGCATTGGTTTTAGGTACTGTGGATGATGCTATTGATGCTGCCACGTCGGCCGCCAGTCTATCAGAAGTTGTCAGTGAGGATGGTGAATGGGTAGAGATTGCTTCTGAGTCTGTGGTGA
>CAYNWG010000002.1:0-63473 GCA_964400865.1 uncultured Pseudomonadales bacterium | reverse complement strand
ATATGGCGAATCGCCAGCATATCTCTCCCCTCGTCCCAAATAAACCGCATTTTTGCTTCAATGTTATATAGACGCAAAAATGAAGCCAGTACAAGAATGCCAACCAACAAGAACGATGAGCGTCTTAGTTTCACAATTAGATGTAATTGTAACGGCTGGGACCTGATTTATAAACCTCTTTTGATAACTTCATCCAAAGCTAGTTTGTGTATAAAACCATATGCTCTACCATAATCTCCCCAAGAAAATTCAAAGCCGTCTTTTTTATAGATATGATCGTCACGCAACTCAAAAAATCGCTCCACCAGCGATCGATATTCATCTTCCGTGCAACTCACCAGTTCAGAAACGTCATCATTCGCCACGCACTCAGCCAACATAACCTTCAAAAAATATACAAATATTTTTGTGGCATAGACTTTTTCATGATACAAACCCTCCAATTCAACTTCAGCTACTGCAATTAAGTCATCTTTTCTCACATCCAAACCAATTTCTTCTTTCACTTCTCTAATGGTGCCCTCAATCACAGCTTCACCCTCATCAATCCCGCCACCAATCATTCTAAATATGCCTGGTGGATAAAACCCATCTTCTCTACCAAGCAACAACTTGCCAGATTCATCTCTACACAAAATCAGAGCTGTTCTATCACGAAACCGCAGGTTTCCAAATGGTTGGTTAACTAATTTCAGCGTATGTTTGACTTTTGAGACCATTTATAAAATTATACTATCCAATCTTTCGAATACGTCTGTTATATGTTATTAAGCTTATATTAATTTATTTTTACATCAGTATTCATGTCACAATCATTTCATTCCGATCTGCTATTACGGTGATTACTTGCTATAACAAATTTAATATAGGGTATTGACATTCTTGCTTTATCAGAGTAATATTTACAAATGATACATAGCGGTTATGTATATAAATCAGAAAATGAGGTTTTCAAATTAAGTCAAAACGACTCAATCGCCAGGTTTGTAGTAGGAATTGCTGTATTTAATACTAATTCAGTTTTACTAGTAAAAAGAAAAGCAGATGATTCCTATCCGAATAATTACGAATTACCCGGTGGCTTGGTTGAGCCAGATGAAAGCTTGGTTGATGCAGCTATTCGTGAACTGCTTGAAGAAACATCGATCAGAGTAGTGTCTGATGATCTGATCATGATCGTTCATGGTTTTGATTATGACACTGAAAAAGGTAAATCGAGGCAAATCAACCTTATCTTTTCACCCACTAGCCAAATGGAAGATATTCACTTGTCAGAACACTCTTCTCACACATGGGCGCAGCGAATAGATATTCAGAATGATGTGTTTCAGATGACATCAGAAATGAAAGAGTCTGTTTTATCTGTATTTAACTATGCAAAATAAATTTCTTAACAATAATATCAATGTTGCAATTGTAGGTTTTGGAGGTCAAACCAAATCTGATCATTTGCCTGCAATAGAAAACAATCCATATTTAACTTTATCTGCGATAGTCGACCCATTCACTACCGATACATATCTAGATGTACCGATTTTTAACAAATTGTCAGATCTTGAAAGATCCAATATACCGTACGATGCTGTTGTCATTGCAGTTCCCCACAATCATCATTTTTCTACAACTATGGAATCATTACAAAATAAGAAGCATATATTTAAAGAAAAACCGGTCGCACTTTGCTCAAACGATCTTAAAAAGCTAATTACTTTTTCTACTAAACACAATTTAAAATTACTAATTAATGCTCAGAGAAGATTGTTTCCGCACATTGCAAAAGCAAAAGAATATTTAACAAAAATTGGCAATCCATTTTTGATTGAAGGATATTACAGAATTTTTATAGAACATCCCGAATCTGGATGGAGGGGATCGAAAGATATATCGGGCGGTGGCTGCATAATGGATATGGGCTATCATCTAATCGATATGGTTACCAACATTTTGGGAATGCCAGATCATATTGCTGCCCACGCATCAACTGAAGCGATCTCGACTGTCAACTATACAGCTGAGGATACTGCCACAATTCATTTTTCTTATGAATCAGCTCTACAAGCTCACGGCACATTAATAATATCTAGATATAGTGGCCCAAAAGACGAACTGTTAAAAATTACCGGCAGCAGTGGAATTGTTGAAATAAAAAAGAATGAGGCCAGATTGCTAAACAACAATGGAGAACAAATTGAATCTTTTATAAGTACTGATATAGAAAAACCCATAGATCATTTTGCCAATGTCTTACTTTTCGATTCTGAAAGTAAATTGTCTGCCGACACACATGTGCATACAATGAAATTTATTGAAGCTTGCTATCAATCAATCAGTACAAATAAATCAATCAAGATAAAACAATTATGAAAAAACTAGCTATAAATGGCGGTGAACCATTGCTAAAGAATCCACCACAATCTCATTTTCCTTGGCCTGTAGTTACGGAAGCAACCAAAGCAGCAGTGATAAATCAAATTGACGAAACTGTTTCAATATACAATCGCTCTGGTATTTTTGCGGAGTTCGAAGACACGTTTGCAAAAATAATCGGTAAAAAATTTGCATTAGTTACTAGCTCTGGCACTTCAGCGCTGCACTCTCTGTATGTTGGAATTGGTCTTAAACCTGGTGATGAAGTTTTATGCCCAGCCTACACTTTTTACGCCACAGTGACTCCGATCCTTCAAACTGGAGCTATTCCAGTATTATGTGACGCAAAAAATGAAAATGGAAACATCGACCCAATTGAGCTAGAGAAAAAACTTACAGAAAAAACAAAAGCAGTGATGGTTACTCATATGTGGGGTCGTGCATGCGATATGGTTAGTATCAAAGAATTTTGTAGTAAACATAATTTGAAATTACTCGAAGATTGCAGCCATGCACACGGTGGAAATTTCCAAAATAAACCGCTTGGTAGCTGGGGTTCTGCAGCTGCTTGGAGTTTACAAGGTCAGAAAATTATCACTGGAGGGGAAGGTGGCATACTTGTTACAGATGACGAAGAAATATATTATCGAGCTCTACTATTAGGACATTACAATAAAAGATGCGCTCAAGAAATCCCTAAAGACCACCCCTACTCAAAATATTCGGTAACCGGAATGGGCTTGAAGTTAAGAGCTCACCCTCTAGCTATAGCCATTGCCAACGAACAATTAAGCCAACTCTCAAAGTGGCACCAACAAAAAAATATCTATGCCAATTATTTGTCGCAAAGAATGAGTAAGTATAGTGAAGTGTCTGTTCCTCAAGTTCAAGAAGGTGAGGATCCTGCATGGTATGCCTACATTATACGTTTTAATGAAAAAGAGTTGGGAGATATTCCTGTCGAGAAAATGTACCAAGCTATTAAAGCAGAGGGATGCGTCGATGCCGATATGCCAGGTTCCACCTGTCCGCTTAACTTACTACCACTATTCCAAAATCCAGGAGAGTTATTCCCTCAGTATCAAAATGTATTTGGTTATAACCCTGGAGATTTTCCAGTAGCTGAGAAGTTTTTTGCTACTGCAATAAAGATTCCAGTCTGGGTTAATTCAGAAGATCGTTCAATAGTCGAAATGTATGCAGATGCTATTGAAAAAGTAATTTTGAATAAAAACGAATTATTATGACAAGGTCTACTGACTTCCAACCACATACGATTTTTTTTGATGGTAGAGATGCGACTGGCAAATCGACTTTAGAATCGAACGTGAGTCGACTACTAAAGAAGAAAGGTGTAGATGTTCTCAGGCAGGGAGAGTTTTCTGGCTATGCAACTGGCAATTTAATGAGAAGGCAAATACGTGAGCAGAGATTCCTTTCCTTTGATGGTAAAGGTACATCTCCAGAGGCAGATGCATTAATTTTAGCTGGAGATTTATTACTGCAACTAAAAGATGTGGTCGGTGCAAAAGACAGGGGAAAAGTTTCAATAATTGACAGAGGCCCACTTTCTTTCTATGGGTATCAATCTGCAAGACTGGCGGCCTCACGAACGGAATCAAAAATAATTTGTGAAGATGATAGCGATTGGCTCCTCAATTTAGCAAAATTATTAGTAATTCCTAGCTTAACCTTATTTCTAAGAATTTCAGATCAAGAAATGATGAAAAGAGTTGTAGCCCGAGGCGAAAAACCCCTAAACGCTGACGAGTTGAGGTATTTACAAACTGTCGAATCAATAATGGAGCAGCATCTTGAATTGGGAGGACAAACTGTTTTTGTAGACGCTCAGCATACTGCAAGTATTACTTCCCCCCTGATGTCAAGCCTATTATTACAAGTCTTAAGTCAACCAACATTTGATTTACACGGTACTTTTTTAACCACAGATGATGTTTCGGTAGCGCTCTTAAAACCAGAATTCGATAGATTGGACCCAGGCGACCAAACCAATCTTTCAAATCAAATACAGGAACTGACCCGGAATACACTTATTGGTAAACGTACATTACGTTTGTCACGAACTACTTCTGGTGCGATGTGGTCGGAAGATTTGGCAGGCTACGATTGGGGTGAAGCGTACTGCAATTTCATGACAACTGGACCAGTTACTGCATTAGTGTTACGTGGACAATCATCCGCGAGAGATATGAAACTTACTATTCGTGAACAATGGGCTCCCACAATTCGAGCACTTTCAACTGAAACACCATTTAGCCAAGATTTAGTGCATGGTAGTGATACAGAAGACGGCAATTTAGAAATGAATCTTCTTAAGTTGAGCGCGCAATCGCATCTGATCAACTAGTTTACCAATTACTCTATTTTTCTCAACTATTTCTCAGGTACGGGACTACAATAGGAATATATGAAACTATTAGTTGTTGAGGATGAGCACAGAATTGCAACGTATATCAAAAAGGGTCTGGAATTAAAATCACATGTGGTTGATCTGGCTTACGATGGCGAGGCTGGATATGACCTAGCATCCTCAGAAAAGTACGACGTAATAATTTTGGATAGAATGTTGCCAAAACTTGATGGCATTACTGTTATCAAAAAGCTCCGTGATGAAAATAACCATGTTCCGATTTTGTTATTGACTGCAAAAACTCAGGTTGAAGACCGTGTGACAGGTTTGGAGGCTGGCGCAGATGATTATTTGGGTAAACCATTTGCGTTTACCGAACTGTTGGCAAGGGTGCGGGCTTTGGGCCGGCGGCCTAAAGCCCGCGAGTCTGCAGTAATCACAGTTGCTGATTTGACCATAGATACCTCTAATTTTCAAGTCATTCGGGCCAAACAACCCATCACCTTATCTAAAAAAGAATTTGCATTGCTTGAATTTTTTGCTCGCCATAAAGACCAAGTCCTTACTATCGATCAAATTACCCAACAAGTTTGGGCGTATGATAGTGATGTGCTACCTAATACCGCTCAAGTCTACATTGGTTACTTGAGAAAGAAAATTGATCAGCCTTTTAAATCACCACCGCTACTCAAAACTGTAAGAGGTTTTGGCTATCAATTTGGAGAAAAATGAACCCACTGTTTGCATCAGCTCGGATTAAACTTACTTTTTGGTATGTTAGTACCGTAGTGGCAATTACAGCCAGCATTAGTGTCCTATTTTATTTCAGAACAACTCAAGTTATTTCCGCAGAATATGAACGGATTAATCGGCGAATAGAGCGCGAGTGGATTGGCATGCCCCCTCCACCTGGCGCTGGTATGGGTAGACACATCACAATTGAGGACTTGACCGAAGCCAAAGAGCAAATCGTTTGGCAGTTACTCAGCATTAATTTATTTGTTGTTGCTTTCTTTTCAATCGTCAGCTATTGGCTCACCGGGAAAACTCTCAAGCCCATTCAGCAAACTCACGAGGCCCAAAAACAATTTGTGGGTGACGCCGCCCATGAACTCAGAACGCCCATTACTGCTTTAAAAACTTCGATGGAAGTGAATTTACTTGATAATTCTTTATCAAAAGAAACAAAACAGATTTTGAAAGAAAATCTGACTGACGTTATCCAGCTTGAATCACTCAGTCATCAACTACTTAATTTGGCTCAAATTGAAGGTCAGCCAATTGAACTGAAAGAGATTTCATTTCAACCGATTCTGACTGAGGTACTGAAAACTATTTCCGGACTAGCCAAAAAGAAACAAATTGCATTAGTAATTAAACAACCAAAAAAATTGTTACTGGTAAAAGCTAATCAAGGTATGCTCAAAGAAGCAATTCTGACGTTGGTAGATAATGCCATCAAATATAGCCCAAGCAAATCACAAGTTACAATTGCAGTAACCTCGTCAAAATCAATGGTCCACCTATCAATCAAGGATCAAGGCCTTGGAATCGCTGAAGCAGACTTACCTCACGTATTTAAACGTTTTTACCGAGCAGATCAATCCAGAAATAAACAAGCTGCGGATGGTTATGGGCTTGGTTTATCAATTGCTGAGTCGATTATTTTGCAACACCACGGTAAGCTGAGCGCCAGCTCAATTGTTGGTATTGGTAGCACCTTTACCATCCAACTTCCCTTGAGCTAATCATCGAGTGGTAATTTTTGAGGAAATCTTTACCATTGAAATACAACAACTGTTTTTTATTTGATGGTTTAGACTAAACCATTCTCAGCAAATTCTTATCTTTGTTCTGTATATTCTTTTCTTAGTACAAATACAGAAAGGAAATCTATGAAAGCAAAGCTTTTACTTCCCATCGCCGCAGTGGCAGTCACTGCTATCACCATGTATGGGGCTAACCAAATCATGGCATTTAACGGCGGAGGTCAGCATGATGTGCTGATTCAAAAATTAGCCACAACCTTTGGCAAAAGCGAAACTGAAGTTCAAACAGTATTCAATCAGTACAGAACCGAACAACAAGAAACTCGCGAAGCTGAGTTTGAATCTCGATTGGGCGCTGCAGTATCAGAGGGCAAATTAACTGAAGCTCAAAAACAGTTAGTTGTTACGAAACATGCTGAACTGCAAGCACAACACGAGGCTGATTTTGCCAACAAAGAAGCCATGACAAAGGAAGAGTGGCAAGCAAAACGTCAAGCCGAACATGACTCGCTTGATAGTTGGGCAGAGTCAAACGGTATTGATCTTAGTGATGTAATGCCTGAAAGAGGCTCAATGGGTGGTGGCAAAGGTAGAGGTATGCATGGTCAAGGACTTGGTCAAGGATTTGGTCAAGAATAACCTGATCAACTCAAAGCAATTGAGTGAAAGAACAGCGCTCTTGGCTGATACCAAGAGCGCTGTTTTATGTACTACCCAACTCGTTAAATACATCCTGCAACAATTCCACAAGATTAAGCATTTGTTTTTCGGATAGCTCATGAGTGGGACTGATCCTGTCCCCATGTACATATGGACGAAAGGTGCCTAAGTGCTCTGCAAGAAATAACGGTCCAAACAATGTAGATTCAATCTTGCCATACTCGGCAACTAATCGTTCTTCTACACTGACTTTATACCCAACTAGTTGTTTTTTAAAATAGAAAATTACTGTGTATCTTTCATTTATTTTCATAGTATAAACTTCAGTTTCACCCGCCATTCGGTGTTCTACCTTGCGATGCGATTCCTTAAACATAGCATGTAACTCGCTTAATCCTTCTGCTATTAGTTTGCGCTTAACATCATAATCTGAATTCTCAACCAATAAATCAGCGAGGGCATTGATTGTATGCAGACTTAATCGCCAGGGAGCTGTTGCAACATCCCAGCTTTTGCGAGTTGTTTTTATGACAATTTGTTTGCTAATTTCAAGTGTTTTCATTGTTAATACTTCGGTATTGCTCAATTGATTCCGCCAAGACACCCCAATATTTCTCCTCTTGATTTGCTAGTACTACTACTCTAGCCACATCAATTGGATGGGTATTAATGTCTTTCGACCATAATCGAGCTTCTGCCAAGGTCAACGGTTTTGCCATTACAATTCTTGGCCAATGTGTTACATCTGGGAATTGGTCGTCCGGTCCTAAAAATAAATCGCTACCAACCGTCATTACGGGTACTAACAATGAATCAGGATCCATGATCGTTTCAATTGCATCCAAAACTTCAATAGGGGCCTCCTCTGTTCCTTGTCCTTTTGCCCGAGAACCCTCTTGAAAGATCCCAAGTATTTTTCCCTCACGACGCATGCCGATTAATATTTTTTTCCAAGTAGATCGATTCAATTTATTTATTGCATCGGCACCAATTGATTCTCTTAGTTCTTTGTCCTGCAACTGCGCAACCTGTAGTAATTCAATACCATTGCGCTTGAGCGCTTTAATTACAGCTGAAGCAAACATGCGGTAATCAAAGAACTTTGATGAAGCAGGACCCATCAGAACAACTTTTCTATCTATGCCCTGTTCTTTAAAATATTTGTTTAATAGCTGAACCACTTTTATAAAAGCAGCGGAGTCCACCACACTCCAATGCGGACCAAGCAAAACAACCTTTTTATTATCAATAATTGCTTGCGCAATCGTAGCTATATATTCTTCTTTAATATCTGTAGGTATTCCTTCAATCAGAAGTGACGCTATTTCACTGATAATCCTGGGATGTCGTTCTATTTCCTTTAATATCCAAATACCACCTTTTTTTGAAGTTTTTTTTACTCCACTCTGTATTTCTTCAATGAGAGATGTAATAACATTTCGTAGAATTCCAGAATAAGCTAAGTCAATTTCAAAGGGTAATTCTGGTCTTGGTTTTTGGGCCTCACCCTTTTCTTTTCTAAATATTGACATAGTGATATAGCTTTTTATCGCTTGTAGGCAAGTCCTGCGATTGTACCAGACATAACTGCAAAGTCACTGGTAATTTGAAGGATTGGCAGCCAATACCAGGCTGACTGAGCATATCGGAAATTTTTAGCTATCGACCAAAGTACGTACGCGCTGGCTGCCAAAACACTTATAACTAAAAACAATGATGACTGCAAAACCAAAGTCATCATTACAAAGCTGAGATATATAAAATATCTCAGAAATATCAGTGCGACCTTTGGTCGCCAAAGGTGCGCCCGCGCATCACCGCGAGCAAAGCGAAAGATCATCCAGATAAATTCGCGTAGTGTTCTGCGCGGGCGCCATCCCACCACAGCATTTTTTGTAAAACTCAAAATATTTTTCCCCGTCCGAAGTTGAATAGCTTGAATCTTTCTGGCCAGAGCGTAATCCTCATTATCAGATAGGGATTCATCGAAGCCCCCGTTTTCCATAAACCACTGTCTATGAAACAACACAGACCGTGTGGCTGGTAAAAATTCCGCTGAATTAAGTCGATCAGACATGACCAAAACATAGGGAACTTGGGCAGATTGAAAATCACTTTTTGGCATGCCTTTATAGTAACCAGCCACGACCAACGCGTGACTCTTCTTTTCTTCTTCAACTAGCTCTGCCAACCAAGTACTCTCAGGGACACAACCAGCGTCGGTACAAGCGATTAACTCAGTATCGGTTAACTGAATCGCATGATTTCTGCCAATACTGCGATTGCCGTTTACCTGTTGGACTACTAATTGTATTGATGATTTTTTTTGCTGCCATCCGAGTAATTTTTCCCAAGTGCCATCAGTTGATCCCCCATCAGTGATTACAATTGCTTTTGGTTTGATGGTTTGTGTAATAAGTGATTCAAGTAATTCATCAATCGTCTGAACTTCATTTAGAATGGTTACGATGATTGAAACACTAGAAGATTTTTCGGGTTTATTCATTGTATGCACTCCAACCTACTCTTTTAAGTTGTTCTCTGGCTTGCATTCGTTGCATTGCTTCCTCGATTGCTTCAATATACGATGAACCAATTTGTTCAAATGAATACTTCAGATTCACCTGTTTTCTTGCTAATCTTCCCAGTTTCTCTCGTAATTGAGCATCTTTCAGCAATCGAATAATTGATTTTGAAAGCTGTAATTCATTTTGGGATGCATCGTCATTGATTATCAGACCCGTCACTTCGTTTTCAACTAGTTCATTCAGTGGTGGTATATCAAAAATAATTACGGGTTTTGCCAACATCATTGCTTCGACTACTGTTAAACCAAATCCCTCAAGCTGCCAAGTAGATGGAATGACACAAATCTCAGCTTGTTTCATTTCTTCGAGTGAATTTGGTACTCTACCAACTAGTTCTACATGCTTGGTTAATTGATTTTTTTCAATCAGTTGGCGCAAGGTTTGGTCGAAGCCACCCTCACCAATGATTCTCAGATGGGCGGTGGGAATTGCTTTCGCCACAGCTTTGAATGCAACGATTAAACGATCCTGACCCTTACCTGGCTCTAAACGTGATACACATACCACTCTGTTTGGAATAGTTGATGGGCGACTGAATCGGTCATTAGGAACTGATACTCCGCAGGGAATAGTGCGCAACTTGGCTAAATCAATCTTAGCTCCACTAATCAGATGCTGAAATGTGTGGAACGAAGGGACAATTAGTATTTGTGGAAGTTTTTTTGCTAGGTAATACGCCAACTTGGGTAGTTGGCCAAATTTTTTCAGTACCGATTCGAGTGGTCCAAATTCGATCCAAATGAGGGGGCGGCGCCACAACGCCGCCCATAAAGAAACAGTTAACTTTTGCGAAAATCCAGACAATAGGATAGCATTTGATTTTCTGGTTTGCCACACCATCCAACCATCAGTAATCAAAACTAGAGGAAGTAACAAAGAAGCTTTGAGTAAACCCTTCCAATCACCGATAATATCAATTGCAATTGGCACTTTTTTTGCTAGTAATTTTTTTGTTTGCAACAGCGTAATCCAAGGTTTGTGATTGGTCCACACTTCAACTTGTATCCCTCGCTTTGCAAAATCTTCTGTTAGCTGAGTAATAAACTGCTCTGCTCCACCCAAACCAAAAGTATGGGCTACTATTGTTAACGTTTTCAATATCTCTCGTTGATTCGTTTTTTTAAACACAGCATGATAATTGGTGTCTTCTAATTTCCAGCTTTTTAAAGTAAAGCCGTTGCTCAGAAATAAGTAAACTAAATACTCTGGTGAAAATCCAACTTTGTGAGCTCCAAAAATTCCCGTATGTGCCGTCGTGCCATATAGAAATTGGTTTCTTGCCTCTGGATATTTTCGCAGTCTATCTGTAATTGCCGCTACACTCGGTACTCTGATTTCAATGAGCCCTTCATTCCTCGTTACCCGACTCAGATCTGAGAGTAAGCGCGATAAATCTTCTTTGGTAAAATGCTCAAGAATGTCTTGAGCTAATACATATTCAGCCGATTTATCTGCCAATGGCAGAGCTGAGTGTAAATCATGAATAATATCCGGCTTATATTCTTCCAAAGCATCTATATTTACCCAGCCTTGGCGATAGTCAGATCCACAACCTAAATTTATTTTCAGTGATTGATTGTTATTTTTTCTCATCGTTACTCATACTTTGCCAGAGAGTTTCATACGCAGTGGCCACCTCCTTCCACGTCGGTGGCCAATCTGTTAAATAGCGAGGTGATATTACAACTGGTTTCCAACTCATTGCTTGTTCATCATAGGTTGCTTGTAATAATTCATCCGCCGTGCCGGCGATTACCATTGCTTCTTTGTTTGGAAGTGATGTCAAATACCGTTGTTTCAGGGGTTGTGAGTACATTGCCCAAACCGGCTTTCCCATAGATCTTGCAAGTAATATGCTTAAATAGGAACTGGCAAAAACTACGTCTGCTTTAATCAGAAACTCCTTTGGTTGAGTTACCATGCCCAGAACTTTCCCATACTTCTCACAAGTCGTTCTCCACGGGCCATCTCCCACCCAGTGCACTCTAAAGCCAATTTGTTTTTCATTTAAAACGTCCAAAAAATGACAATATGATGCAATGTCATTTTCCTTGACTAGTCTTCCTATAAATACTATTTTGAGTATTTTTTTATCTTTGGGCTTTTTTTGGGTTTCTACAACTAATATTCTTCGCCGATCAACACCGCCGAAAAGCGTCATTGAGGGTTTATCCCAGTAGAATTCTTGAATCCAACTACCGATGTGAATGGTTTTCTTGCTCAGTTTTGCCAACACCCAACGGTGTAACTTAGCTTGCCACCGTATCGGCCAGCGCCCCTCCCATCCATGAAAAGTGGTACTTAATTTGTGTTGTACTATTGGTACAACGGGTAGAAGCCACCATCCAACATCATGTACATGCACCCTATCTGCAGTTTGAAACAATGCTTGATTGACTTTTATCCATCGCCACGTAGCAATTTTTTGCTGTGAAATCTCTAACGGAATTCTATATACAGACACGCCATCAATTTCCTCACTCAAAGGCAGTACAGCATCTGTTTGAGACGTGATAATAGTTATGTGATGTCCCTTTTTCAACAACTCGCGACTAACTTTTTGAACGTGAGTTTCCACACCTCCCAACGCCGGCGTATATTTCGGTGTAAGAAATAAGATATTCATTTTGTTTGTTTCTGAGCAAGAATCACTATATCGCTGTTACCAAATATGTTTCCAAATATCTCGTCTAAACGATGAAATAGTGGAATTAATGGTCCTTTAATCACTTTTATCAGTATTCCTAGCTTGGAAGTGAACAATAATGATCTGAGCGGACCCTCAACCGTCTCTTTATGTTTCACCTTAAGACCATTCTGTTCGAGCAGTTGGCAAATTTCTGAGACTGAGTAACGTCGTAAATGGCCAACCTCCTGATCAAAATTACGATAATAACCAATCCGGGTTAACCAATTATCCCGATTTGGCGTAGAAAGTAATAACCATCCCTTGTATTCAAGATTGTTAACGAGTAACTCAACGAAATACGGAGGATTCGGTACATGCTCTATCACTTCTGTGCAAATGATTAAATCGAATTTTGTTGAAAATTGCTTAAGTAGCGACTGCTTGAAAATCAAATTGTGGCTCTGCGTGGATTGCTTGGCTTGCTTAGCAATGCCAATCGCTCTTTCTGAGACATCAATTCCCACTACCGATTCACAAATTTGAGCCAAGTAGAGTGCTAGAGTTCCCACCCCGCAACCTACATCCAAAACTGTAAATTTTTTGAGTTGCTTAAGTAGCGGTTGGTGTAAGGTTCGCAGAATATACCAATAGGTGAAATTATTTCTTGCAATCACACCTGAATACGCTTGGTTTTTTAAATGATAGCGATCGTAGAAGTTAACTATTTTTTTTAACATGAAAATGCAAATTGGATTTGTGCTACTCGTACTCAGTCTTATTATAGCGGTTCATCCCCAAGGAGTAACTGCGAAAACAATGGTATTTACTGAGACGTTTGATAATCCTCATGTTTTTGATCAGTGGCATGAGGTTCGCAATCGGCAATGGCAATACCCTCTCAGGGTTTGCACCAATCTTTCTCAACCAGCCCACTGGGAAATTATTGACGGCACAGCCCAAATAGTGATTGATAGCAAACCCTGCGTAATGGAAATTGTTCCCAATAATTTTTCAATCGCAACTTTAGAAAACTATTTGTTTGCAATTGATGTAACGTTTTTGGAGTCAATAAACATGGATAGAAATTTACTTTTTATCTGGGTAGATGAAAATAATTGGTACGATATTAAAATAACGAATAATGAAGTCAGAGTTCAAAAAGTAATAGATGGTCAGGAACATGAACTCGCTAACTCAATTTCAACCTATCCTTTTGAAGTAAATCAGCAGTATCACGCAGAAATTTCTTTTGCGAATCACCAAATTCGCCTTACCATAGATGGTCATACTGTTTTATTCGTCACAGATACCACTCCATATTTAGCTGCTGAAACATTGACAGTCGGTCTAGAAGCAGGGGTTGGATCGCTCAGACGGAGCGTAACTCGCTTTGATAATCTGGTGGCGTATCTTCTGGATGAAAGTGACCTAATCCCCACAGTACCACATTTAAAGCAAAATGACCCAGACTGGGGTGAGCTAGAGTACGACCATGCTCACGAATGGTCAAATAAACTAACAATACATAATTGGGGCTGTGCCCTAACTTCCTTAGTGATGATCATGCAGTATCACGGTATAACCAGAATGTCAGATGGCACAGCCCTAACTCCCGCAAATCTGAATGACTGGTTAAAATTACAGCCAGACGGATATGTAGGCGAAGGTTTGGTCAATTTTCTTGCCACTACTAGACTAACCAAGCAGTTGAGCCGTGTTTATGGTACACCAGCTTTAGAATATGGGCGATTCAACTGGAATACTGTCAATCAACTCACCCCAGCAATTTCAGAAATAGCTAATCATCGTCCAGTGATGGTTCAAATTCCCGGTCATTTTATGGTGGCTGATGGCGTCTCAGCCAATCAAAATGATCTTACTATCAAGGATCCTGCTTACAGCTATTCATTATTGAGTCAACATCAGGTAAATCCGCTGAGTTTTCGCACGTTTTTACCAAGTCATACCGACCTAAGCTATTTGTTTCTGGTCTACGATCCAGCTGTCCAAGTATCTATTGTTGGTCCAGCTGAAGAAGTAGCAATTGAAATTGACGAACATATTTCCGCCTTCAGTACTGATGGCGCTACCGAATCAACAGGTGGGTTTAAAACGCTCTCAATCGCTAAACCCATTACTGGTCAGTATCAATTGACTGTTCAATCAGTTACTAACGATAAATTGGAGTTCGCTACCTATTCATATGATCAAGATGGCGAGGTGACAACTCACTTGATCACGAAACGAAATCAAGGCCTTGTCCAAACCTACCTACTCGATTATCATTCTAGTCTTCCCAGTTCGATCTATCGAATTAGTTCATTTACACAATTTCGTCTATTGCTAGAAAAAGCATGGTATGACCAAAAGTTCAAGAATCCGCTGGTCTGGTGGTGGTTAGATGATAGTACAAATATTGCTATTAGTAATCCTACTGAAACTGCGTATTACAAACGGTACCTAGATAGTTTACTTGGATGGTACACAAATAGTATAGATCAGGAGACTGTTGCTGAATTACAACAAGAACTCGCTATAATACCTGAGTGAAACTACATTCTTTTTGGCATCAACTCACTACACCTATTATTGGCTTGGCGCCGATGGATGGCATTACTGATTATCCATTTAGAGTCATTACCAAAAAATATGGTCATCCCAGCGTTATGTTTACTGAGTTTACCAGCGTAGAAGGTTTGGGACATGGAGCAATCAAACTTCTTGATGATTTTCAGTATGACGAGACTCAACGACCTATCGTAGCGCAAATTTATGGTACGACACCAGAATTTTTTTACCGCACAGCTTTATTGCTCTGCGCCCTTGGTTTTGATGGTATTGATATTAATATGGGTTGTCCCGCCAAAAGCGTGCAGCTTGGTGGTGCTGGGGCAGCCCTCATCAAAACTCCAATGCTTGCTCAAAAAATCATTCGGTCAGTTAAACAGGCAATCTCAGACTGGCAACAAGGTTATGATGTATTTACTGATAAATCAATCGATCTTGAAATACTGCTTGAAGTGCAAAATCGTCACCTGTTATTGCCAGCTGAGTATCAAACCAGAGCTAGATTGATTCCAGTTAGTGTCAAGACGAGAATCGGTTATGATGCGCCGGTGATTAACGAGTGGATCCCTACTCTGTTGGAAGAAGCACCAGACCTAATCACCATCCATGGCCGAACACTCAGACAGGGATATTCCGGAGAAGCTAACTGGGAATTAATTGCCCAGGCGGCTGACTTAATCCATCAAACTGACACGCTGGTATTTGGCAATGGTGATATTGATTCATACGAGTCGGCAATAGAACACCTAACAACTTACCACGTTGATGGTACGTTGATCGGTCGAGCGAGTTTTGGCAATCCCTATGTTTTTTTACCGCCTTCTGACGAAGCAAATACTACCTCACTGACGGCAATTGCGCTTGAACATGCTCATCTGTATGAAGCAACCTATCAACATCATCCAAAGTATTACTTTGCACCGATGCGTAAACATCTGGGTTGGTATATGCGTGGCTTCCCTGATGCCAAACAGGTCAGAATTGAATTATTTCAAAGTCAAAGTCCAGCCGAAGTTGAGAGCATTCTACGCAGTTTTAATTTGGTTGAATGATATAATAAATTTCACTTAAAAAGGTCGCATAGCTCAGTTGGTTAGAGCGCACGATTCACATTCGTGAGGTCCCAGGTTCGAGTCCTGGTGCGACCACACCCTGTTATACTTGATACAGCTATGCGTCTTCGTCATCAACTTTTACTACTGATTTGTTTAACTGCCCTGTGCTATCTCCCATTCGTTAATAGTCCTTTCATTTGGGACGACCAACAGTTTGTGACTGAAAATCAAACTATTCAATCATTTAATGTCCCTCAAATGTTCGCAGAAAGTACGACGGCGGGCGGTGGCATCACAAGCAACTATTTCCGCCCACTAACAAGTATTAGTTTTGCCATCGATGTGGGTTGGTGGAGTACTAATCCCGTTGGGTTTCACCTGACCAACCTAGTGCTCCACATTGTGGCTGGGTTACTGCTTTTCTGGGTATTAACTAACTTGGGCATATCAGATCGTTGGCGATTTTGGGTTACAGCTTTCTTCTTACTTCATCCCGTGCAAACAGAGGCAGTTAGCTATATTAGTTCACGAGGTGATTCACTCTCTGCAGTTTTATTATTATTTGGTATTACTTGTTTTTGGCTCAGTTTACAAAAAAAACAATGTAATTTCTCACTTTATGACTTGCATGTATATATTTCACCAAGTCTTTTATTGATCACTAGCACACTTTCATTGATATTGGCTGTGCTTTCAAAAGAACTGGCATTGGCGGGATTGGGATTTTATGGCTTAGTATTTTTACTTAACCTGTTTCAAACTAAACAAGAAATCAGTGTAGTATTTACAAAGTATATTACCGCTACAATCTCACTTATACTCCTATTGCTACTCGGATTGAGTTACTCGTATCTTCGCCAAACAGCATTTAATTTTGACCCCAATTTTGACTACAGTGTAATCGACCCAGAATATCCAACCAATCTTTCTGTTCGACTACTTACTTTCACTCGTGCGTTACCAAGATATATCGGAACATTTGCTTTTCCCTATGCTTTACACATGGACCACGTTTTACCAGTGGTACATTCAGTTGCTAATCCATGGTCTGTGATCGTAGTACTTACAATCCTAGCAATTGGTTTGTTGAGCTTGATCGAAATAAGAAAATTAAAAACTGCCTGGTTCAGCTTTGGATGGCTTTGGTTTTTCATTGGACTAGTACCAGTATCAGGCATCATTCCGGTGAATGGATTGTTTTACGAACACTGGTTGTACTTACCGAGCATCGGTCTGTTAATAAGCATCGCTGCTTTACTAAGGTTGGGCAACTATTTCTTATCAATTAAACACATACCAAAATCAGTGGCTCAAGTTGCTTCAGACGCTCAACAGTACCTACCAAGCTTCGTGTTGCTGATACTGATGATTGTTACTATCAAACAAAACTATATCTGGAGCGATCATATTCGCTTTTATGAATATACTCTTCGTTTTTCACAGTCTGCCCGACTCTATAACAATCTTGCCATGGCTCAGGCAGATAGAGGAAATGTTGCTGGTGCTTTAGAAAATTATCAAAATGCACTTGCCATTTCTCCTGGCTATCCACAGATATATCACAATATTGGCAACTTGTTAGAAACTCAAAGTAAACCCGTTGAGGCGCTGGAATATTTTCAAAAAGCCATAGAAATTGATCCAACTTTTACATTTTCATATCCCAAAGCCCTACTATTATCGATGCAATTAGATGATGCCACTGCGAGCGCAAATATACTACAGTCGGCACAAAAATATTTGCCAGAAGATTTCAGCAAACAACTTAAATCAATTGCAAATTAGGAAAAAATCACTACATTAGTTCTACGGTTGTTTACAACTTAGTATCTTATATTTAGAATTAGTGTTGTTTATTAAGCTATTGAGCAAGGTAGTATTTGGCATTCTTTCACCGACGTTTTGTGTGTACTGTGAAAAGTGGGGTGAGCTGTTGTGCGACAAATGCTACGAAACAGTCGATTTTTTATACTATCAACCTCCACCGCTGCTCACCCCACTCTATTTGGATCAAGTGATTAGCGCCTGCCGTTACGGCGGCGCTATCAAAGCTTTACTAAAGTCACTGAAGTATCAATCAGTTATTGACGCCGGCCGCCTCTGCGGCCGGCTCCTCTACCATTGCACCATTTACCCTCCGGTTGACTGTATTACCAGCGTACCCATTCATCCCAAACGACTTCGAGAGCGTGGTTTCAACCAAGCTCAAGTAATTGGTCAAACTTTAGCGACTCTTTCAAACATACCCTATCACAACCTACTCATCAGAACTATTCATGGTACTCATCAAGCTTCAATCCAATCCAGAGAAGTGCGATTGAGCCATGTTGCCAACCATTTTTCTCTCAACCCAAGCCTATCTTTACCACTGCCCAGAATGATTCTATTAATCGACGATGTATTCACCACGGGCTCAACACTTAACGAATGTGCGCGAGTATTAAAAACGAACGGATGTAGAACAGTAATTGGTTTGACTGTCGCTCGTCAAGCAAGTTAGTCTTGAGAAAACCGTAGATTTTTGCTATACTGATTGTCCCAATGGGGATGTGTTGCTTTGACGTGACACGCTCTTTAACAGTCGCAGGTCGTCTTTGGTCAAAAGACGTTAACAGGACCAAAACTATAACTGAAGGCATTGTCTCCAGTAACGGTCGTGGAAAAAGCATTCTTACGCAAGTAAGAACTGCTGTTGCCAATTTTGGTGACACTTTCCGATCTCCACAAATGCTTTACGCATAAGTGGCATTCACTCGTTTCATCTCACTGGTGTGAGCGAGTGGGTGAAAACTCAGCCAGTGTGACTGATTACTTGCTTGTACCGAGTAGTCGTAAGCCATAGTACAAAGGGATCGCTTGACGGTTTGTTTCTTCACCGAAGCGCTCCACACTTAAAGAGAAACTAAACCTGTAGATGCTGTTTTTTAGCTGGACACGGACACGAGGTCATCCCTCGTCATCTCCACAAAAAGAATCCTGCTCCCCTCTTAAAAGCGATGTTAATTGGGATACATATTAATTAAATACTTTTCTCGCTTGTTTCACAATTCCTAATAACTCATCCATCCTTACTTCAGCGTTTGGGCTATCTTTTACAACCATTTCGTATTCTGTTTGGAAAAGAAATAAAGCCCTAGCGCCCATAAAAGCTTTTCTATGATCCTCGGTAGGTAATGGAAGACCTTCGTAGTAATCATCAGGGTAGGTTGCTTCTATGCCGATTTTTTTTAATTCTCGTTCTAATTTTTTTGTACATAAGATTTGAAAATAGAATGCTCTAAATTCGTCTATATAGTTATTATTTTCATCAAGATATAAATTATGACCTAATTCATGAAATAGCAGAGGAAAGCAATTACTTCCTCCAGTATCTTGTAGTATTATTAAACCTCCTAGACTTATTCCATGAAAATCGCCTTGTATTCCTCTTTGTTGTTTTAGTCCAGGTGCGGCTAAGTTTTTAAAGTCTATAAAATCATCTTTTGACATTATAATAATATTCGAAAAATCTTTAAATGATTTGCCCGTTATTTCTCGGAATACTTTATCAACTACTTCTAATACTGCTGTTTGATGTTCGGCTGCTGAAAAAGGGCGCAAGAAATATTCATACAAAAAATCTTTATCTAATTCGAGAACAATTTCTTTGCTATTTTCAAATGTTAGATTGGGAGTAGATCCATTCAAAGGAGGTCTTTTGGGACCATTGATGGATCCATTTTCAAGAATCTCAATTCCATATTTGTGAAACCGACTGCTTAATGCTGTTTCTGTTTGTGAGCTTCTTAGTTCATCCATTATGCACTTTGTTCAGTTGCTAAAATAGCTATTCAGCGTTACATTTTTTTCTACAGTTGATACCTAGTAAAAGTATTGGGGTAAGAACTTTTTTTTATTTCCGCTTCTTAGTGGATCTAGTAACATCGAAAATCTCATTCCTTTTGCATCTGGCGGTAGATTAAACTGCTTATTGATATATTTACTTTTGTCATCCGCCATTTCGCCAGGCTTATAGATCATAGTAATGTCGCTTTCCGCTATGCTCTCAACTAAAACCTGCATTTCTCTGTCGTTCACCACCTCCTCACTTTGAATTTCATCTAAATCGTCTAAATGCCACTTCTCTGGAGGTATCATAAGTTCGAGATAGTATCTTTGAGTCGCACCAAAAGGGATTAATGAAGTTGGAATGTACCCAAAGAAAGAAGTGGTCAAAACCCCTCTTACCACCATCCTTACTTTATACCGAGCAGGCAAATCTTTGCATGCATTTTTGAATGCTTCAACATCACCCTCAGTTACTGACTGAAGCACTTTTTCAGGATCAGTAAATCCTAAGGCAGCAATGTGCTCTAGTAGATTAGGGTCTTCACTTCTTAGATTAAATTGAACATAAAAATTAGTTAAGCTCAAACCTTCTAATATTCCTGAGTAACCATCTTTCTTCCCCTTCATCAATAATTCAATAAGCTCTTGCTCACTAACATGACGGTAGAGTAATGCAGGCTGTCCATCACTTCTTCGTAAACTAGCTGGGCAACTATCAATAATTGTCTGTCTTCTTTTTTCAGTGAAAATTCTATCAATATATTCTGGAAGTGACTCTCCTGCTTCGTACAATTTGGTCTGTGAGCGACTAATTTCTTGCATAACTTCGTGTTCTTATTTCAATCGTCTTATGTTATTACAGTTTCTTGTGCAAACAAGTAATCTAATACACTCATCTGGAATTAGAAGTAGTATACACAAACTAAACCCTTGGGTAAAATCAAGAGACATCGTTTGCTTATTTGTAGACTACTGCAACAAAAATATTCCCAGCAAACCAAACGCAATGGCAACTATTTTTTGTCGTAATTTTTGTTTTTCTTTCAGTATGACTACACCAAACACCACTGGCATCATGAACGATAAACCCATATACACCGGCATCGTTTGAGCAACATCTGTACCTTGCAATACATACAACACTAGAGCAAACCCCAAATCCATCAAGATTGCTGTTAAGAGTATTAATCGCCAATGATGCTTCATCAAATCGCGGGCATCTGCAATCGATCCTTTTCTTGGCAACAGTATCAAACCAACAAATAGATTGTTTACTACAACGTATGTGAATGGAGAGATATCATTTAGGATTTGTTTATCTAAAACTGCGGATATCGAGGCAAAGACTGCTGAAAACAGCGCAAACAAAAGTCCAGAACTAAGCTTCATTTGTTTTCGCTCGATTGTTACCACTATCCCACTCAGTACAATCATGATTAAGCCAAACCAATTCACAATAGTTAATTGTTCACGCAAGAAAACCACTCCCAAAATCGCAATACATACGATGCTCAACCTACGCACAACGCTAACCAAAGATACATCGGAGAGTTTATAGGCTAAGAAATACAATGATAAGCTTATCGCATAGGTACTGATTGAGAAAACAATAAGGATCCAGGTTCCAAAGGATTGTGGTAATTGAAATTGGTATAACAGAAGTGGCAACCCAACTACTCCGTTTGTGAGCGCAATGACTGCCGCATGAGTTGAAGATCGATGGTTTGATCCAGCTAATTTTTTGTTAAGAACTTGAATCACTCCACTCAATAAACCAGCAAATAGAAGTAATAGAAAAATGAGGTCCATTTAGGTTTTCTTTGATGACATGAAAATAAGGAAACCAACTCCTGCAATGCTAATGCCAAACATTATAAGTGCGAGGGATAAAACAATTGCCATACTTTCAGAATTCTGAGTGAACTCACTTTCAAGTTTAGTATCTAACTCCTCTTCTGATAAGACTGATACAGCGTTAAGTTCTGAAATGCTTGCTGGCGTTGGAGACAATTCCAATGGAATTTTTGTGATTGTCTTGTTTAACGCATGAGTTGGAGTGGGCGTTGACCTCACAAGCGTAGGACTCGCAACTGGTGGCTGTGTGGAATCATCTGTTGGGTTTGGCATTGCATAAAAATGAAGTTGATAACGAGAGGATTCATAATTGTCTGCAAATGAATAGACATACACAGTAATAGTTCCTGGTTGAGTGGCCTTACAGCGAGCTCTTAGCAACCCAAGCTCTGTAGTTTGCTCGATTTCATTAACACATGAGTCACCCTCTCGTGGATTTTCAATTCTGAACTCTGCTCGTTCTCCGACCGAGCTAACAGTATTGCTAGAATCCGGAACAAACACTTGAGCCAAAACATACGTATCTGAATTTACATAGTAATAACCATTAAAATTATCACTCGTATAAATAAGAATACGCCCGCCACCCGCAAATACGGTTAGTGGTAAAAAAACCATTAGTAGTGTAATAATCAAGATTTTTTTCATTGTTCTTATCGTACCATGTAAATTAAACATATTTTGTTATAGGTTTATCTTATAGTAATTTTTACACATATGATATATAATAGATGTGTATCGTGAAGTACTGACGGTCATTGCGACCTTACTAATGCCCTCTCGATGCTCTTTAACATTTCAGGCTTATTTTAATTTTTTATATTTTGATCTTGTTCTACTCCGTTGGCAGCTAACTGGCTGCGCTGTGTTTATTGGTAGTTTTTTGTAAACACTGCGCAGCCAGTTTCTGGTTGTAACTCACCAAACCTTTGGTGGGTTTATCTTCGGTTCAAGGAGAGATAAGATGTCTAAAGATTTCTGGTCGGGGATGATTGCGATCATCCTCCTTGTGGTTGTCGTCGTCATTGGCTTGCCAGTGGCGGGTCCTGCTCTGGCACAAGAAGCAGGAACTACTGAGTTTAACTCAGGGGCTCTTACGAGCCATCAGAAGGAAATGCCATTTGGAGTTTTCATGGATTTCCCTTCTGGTTCTATTAGCGGAGGTGCAGTCAATCAGGATGCGCCGCAACTATTGGAAAAAAGCATTCCAAGCAATACTTTCATTCTGGAAGCCCAGGCAATCGGAACAGATAACTGTTACACGTTCACCTGGGACAACCACTTCTCAGGCGAGCTACAAAGTTGGGATCAAATCTCTTGGGCCAGTGCCCCTACTGGGGGAAAAGCGTATGCGGACTGGGACAGAAATGGGGCGTCAATTCGACTCCTCATCCCCAGTGGCTACGGCACGCCCATAACTACCCCAACTTTATCGTGGTGGAGGTTTAGCCTCGACGGGCCAGTGGCTGGTACGACTTTTGGGGTTGAAACCATCGTTAACAACCGCCCAACTGGGTTGGGTTGGTGGCAACTGAGTGAGCATCACGCAGTGACTCCAACCTACCACCAAGTAGAGTCGAACAGTCTTGAAATAGAGGGGGTCATGTTGCATCTGATCAATCCGGGTGTCCGCATTGGCTGGGATGCATTTCGCATCTTTCAGTGTTATGAAGCAAACGCGACACCGACACCAGTGCCAACTCCACGTCCCTGCCCTCCGGGTGGGTGTAAAACCTACCTCCCGCTGATCTCAAAACAGAATCCAGTAGTCTGCCACCCAGGGTGGTGGGGCTACTGGAGCACAATTGTTGAGACCTTCCCCCAGTTGGCAGGGAGAACTAATATCCCTGAAACCATTTTGATAACGGGCAATAGTGCCCTGAATGGTTTCATCAACATCGGGGACCCGGTGTGTCTGCCATCAGATCCAGATCAAGCTTGGTTTGAAGAAAATGGCCTCACCGCCATCTTCGACCAACCTAGGTCGATCTTTCTTCTCTCCAATCTAGCGCTAGTAGCGCTGGACGGACCGCTACCCTTTGGAGACGCGGTCGTGGTGGGAAGACTGGCGCGCAACGGTGCGCAGGTGGCGCGGATCGTCAGAAAAACCATTCCTTTGGTTGGAGTTACGGTTATCGGGTGGTTGGGGTTACGAAATATTCCCCCAAACACCCCGGTTGTCGTCTCGAGCCAGGTTCATCCTATGAACCTGGCGCTTGGCAGATACAACCAAACCACAACAACCAAGATGTCGAGTTTCAGCCTGGCGGGGCGTTACTTCATCCTGCCATGGAACGGTGGGACTATTCATGAGGACGCTGTTGAAGCAATTTGGGTAGAGCGACCTCAGTCTTCGCTGGCATCCAGAGGCTTTGTACTCATTCCCAACTGGGAACAGGGTGTAGTCTTTCCCCAGTCAATGCCTCCAGAATACCTACACGACTACACCATCGCACGGGGTAACGGGCACCTGGACGATACCAATTCGGGAATTGGTCGTCCAGAAATGCGCCGTGCGGATGCAGCTCAGATCGCGGCGATCGGGATGACCAACCCGATCCAATGCTGGAAGAAACGTCCTGAGGCCGGTCGCTGGGGCTCCGCAAGGGCCCTGGTCTACCAAACTGCCACGGGGGTTATCACGTTTTTACATAATCTCGATGTTAATGACCGGACCTTTTTGCGGGGCAATATCCCACAGGATGATCTGGAAGAATTTAACAACGACTGGAGATCGGTCACAGCCTCCCATTGGGAGCCCTGTGACCCCATGGAACGAAATCTTATTCTTGTAGTACTAGATGAGGTTTTGGACTACCTTGGGATACCTCATTCCCCAGTCGAAAATAAGCCTGAGTAATTCTCTGGCCAGACCGTAGTTCTTCATAGTTCTGCGGTCTGGCCCAACCTTTCCAATTCTGTTCTAACTTTAACTTGTATTGCTAACAATGCATGTACACCAAATACCTTAATTGCTTCCACTGCGGGATTACCTGGGTCTATAAACAAAGATTCATGTCTTGGAGGATTATTTACGAAGTACTGTTGCTGAATGTTTTGTCCAACATTCCTGATCTGAGCTTCAGACTCTATTGGAGCTAATGTGCCAGTTTGCATATCTTCAATTGATCCTTTTGCAAGTTGAACAAGAAACTGCCTTGTAACAATCTTCTTCTGTTGAAATAGTGAATCTAAATAGTTTGAAAAAGATGCATCAATGATTTCATATAGCCATTCAGTATCTTCAAGAATATTTTCTAACAACACTCTGGTTGATTGACTCGCAATTATTGATTCTTCACTTGGTTTTAGCTGATCCCTAATTTTCTCATTCGATGACTCAAAAACAACTTTTGAATTCAAAATGATTTTTAGTATCGTTGGTACAACCACGCCCATCGTTAATCCATCCTGAACAACGTCGTCTAGCACGACCACTTTCTCCTCAGAATCTCCAACACCTGCAAAGCAAGCGACTAGCTCAGATAGCTGCAACCTTAAATCGGGATTCTGAGAGAACTCTAGTTCTAACCAAGATTCAAAATCTAACATAGTTTCCTGATCACCACTTTGAAATAATCTGAAATCAATCTGTCTTTCTCTTGCAAAACGATACGCAAGTTCTCTGCCCAAGTGCACATCAACTATTCTAGGAATAGTAATTTCGTACAAATCGGTTATAGCCTTAATTGGAACCCATGACAGTGATCCCGCTCGTGCCAATGTAATAACCAAATTGGGTTTGCTATCTACATCAATCCAACACTCACCAACTTCATCCCAGCTCATAAACAACGGGATTATTTTCTTTATTCCCTCGCCAAACTGAGAACGAACTGTTTCTGGAATCACAATTTCTGGTAATGAAATCAACTCATGCTTTTCTACTGCTAGTATAACTTCAGTCACTATTAAAACCTACTCTGTATTATTACTAGAGCTAAGTATACCGCATCAAATGATTATATTTACAGTTTGCCAACACTCCGCAATTCTAACGTTTTTACATTGAGTGCAAAACCTTCTTGTATAGTTTTATCATAAAGCAGTAATTCTGAGGCAGTAAGCTGGTCTGCCACAACTTGCCAAGTGCTATCAAAGGAGTAATTTGTCAAATCAATTTGTAAATTTTTCCGTTCTTTCGTCAGAGGATTCAAGCTGTACACAGTGATGATTTTTGCATCTTCCCAACTTTCTTGGTTCTCTTCTGTCATATTAATTTCGCCAAAATACAACAAGTCTTCAATATACCCAAGGTACCTTGCTTGCAAGCCACAGCCACTGCCATAGTCTTGAAGCTCTTGGACTGAACCATTCTTTGAGATTAATCTAAACATGCCTGCTCCTCCACAACCATCAAAGAAGCCAGCTTCGATCAACAATTGTTGTGACTGAGGATAGTAGTCAATAAAGGCCCGTCCATCGAACGCCGCAGCTTTTGCTGAAGTTGTCTGTAGTAAAAACGAATTCAATTGGAAATCTACACCTTGTTCATCTAGCGATGCAACAAAGATTTGGTAGGCACTATTGTAATATGAGGTTTCAAACACAGCATATCTTGTTGAATTTTCAGTTTTTAACAACATCTTTACGATCTGGAATCCTTCCAATTGTTTGAGAAGTGCAAAATAGGGATTATCAGAATGTTTCGTAATTACATTATGGGTTGTCAGATCTACTGTTTCCACATCAAATCCGTAGTCATCGGGGGACCAGTAGACCTTGGTGAGCAAATTCCCATCACGAGATTCAAATGTCTTTTCTATTTCTTGTTGGTCTGGGATTGGTTGTCTCACCGGTTGACCAGCATCGACATCTTGCTTCATTTGCTCCACATACCGCTGTTCTAGAAACTTGTTTCTCAAGCGAAGCGTTTGATTTTGAGACTGACAAATAAGAAACGTCATCACGCAAGACAATGCGATTAAACAAAATAATGCAATCATGCACCGCTTGGGACGTTGTTGAAAAAATACAGATAACCTTCTCACCTTCTAAGCATACTCAGGATTTGAATGCTTGTAAATGAGGTTAGGTAAATCGATTAAGTCCCATGTTTTTGCTGTACTCAAAGCTACGCAAAAAGAAAATTGAAGCTAACGCTAAGTAGAACATATTCAACGCAAGACTTTTTACCAACATCATGATATCTGGAGTACCGCCGAAGACGACCGCGCGCAACGTTTCCATCACGTAGGTAGTGGGCACAAACCATGAAATCGTCTGCAATAATCCAGGTAGGCGCGCGGCAGGAAAATAGATCGCACTAAACGGTAACAAAATCCCCGGTAACGTCCAAATCACCGTTTGTACTCTGGGTCCCCAGCGGAGCACAATGCCCGAAGCTAATAAACCAACCGACCACCCAGTCATGCTCGCCAACACAAAAAATACTGGCAACCACAGACCCAGCGTCAGTACGTTAATGGAATACAAGAAGACCATCACGGGAATAATCACGAGTAAAGTGACGAGAGTTTTGACAAAAGACAAACCAATTACAGAAATTAGCCACTCTAATATTGAGACCGGCGTAGAAAAGAGATTCACCAAGTTGGAATTCCAAATTTCATCCATCATATTGCGACCAACCTCAGATTGTGACCGCCAAATAATATTCCAAATAATGAGGCCCATCAAAAGCGCCACTACTAACTCAGGCACCCCACTTGTTTCGGTCAACCACATACCAGTCACGCCCCACAAAACTGTGTCGATAAGTGGCCAATAGATCATATCTGAAAGCAAATCAAAATCTCGCTTCAGTGGATACAGGTGTCTGGTAAACAATGCTTGTAATCTGTGTTTTGCTATGTTCATTTGGTTTGTTCTTGTTTGCTCATACTCAGGAAATAATCTTCCAACGTTGGTTTATCAATACTAATTTGCGAATACTCAATTTGAGCGTCGGCGAGTGAGGCGAGAAACCCAGCAATTGCTGGTTCATCGATCTCAATCACAATTTCTCTATCTTCAATATGACTAACTAAACCTTGCTCATTGGCAAATCGCTCAGTTCGCTTCAAGCCATCTTTGACCCATAAGCGCACCCGAGCCAGCGATACTGATTTTGCCAAATTGTCCGGTGTATCTAACGCCACAATTTTGCCATGATTCAAAAAGATAACCCTATCGCAAACAGCAGCGACCTCGTCCATATTGTGCGAGGTATAGATAATGCTCATGTCATATTCTTTTTGTTGACGCTTCACAAAATCACGAACCTGATGAGCCATGTCTGGATCTAATGAAGCTGTTGGTTCATCCAGTAGCACTATCTTCGGATGTGGAATAAATGCCTTTGCCAGCATTATCCGAGTAATTTGACCAGCAGAAAGCATACCAATCGTTTTGTTTCGTTGATCCCACACGCCAAAAAATTTTAAAAAGTTTTCTACCCGTTGATTAAATTGCTCTCTATTCAAGCCGTACAATAACGCATAAATCCACAGATTTTCGAGTACCGTCAAACGCCAGGGCATTTTTATATAGGTACTGGCAAATGTTACGTGCTGCAAAACCTCACTGCGATTTTGGTGTAGATCTTTACCAAAATATTCAATGGTGCCAGAGGTTGGTTTGAGCGTATCAATGAGCATTTGGATAGTGGTTGATTTGCCAGCCCCATTGGGACCAAGCAAACCAACAATTTCACCTTTTTTTACTGTGAAACTAATGCCGTCCAAAGCACAGAACTCACTATCACGCTTTGTTGCAGGTGGGTAGATCTTTTTTAACTGGTTAACCACAAGTATGTTTTTCATACAGTTCATACCACAATACGCCCGACCATGGTTAGATCGCTTCCCGAACGTTCTTGAAATGAGAGCCGATAGTATACACCCATTTTATTCAGGCGTCACTGGCGTTTTTGGTTTGCGCAATTTGCCAATCAACCATACAGCAGGCACTAACACCGCCGCATAGACTGCAGCCCAAATAAAGAATTGCGCAACTTCGAACAGATTGTTCAAAACAGAATCAATTGCATCTTTCAGCGTTTCACCCAAATCAGGTCTGGTAGAAGGATTAAAAACTTTTTCTGACGAAGCTGCAGAAACTGTAATGGTAGCGTACTGAACCTGCGTTTGTTGATTTTCTTTTTGTTTCTTGAGTGACTCAATTTGATTTTGCAATCGATTAATGTCTAATTGAATGCGCTTTTTCTCCGCATCCGTCTTAGCTTCGAGTAAATCAACTTCTCGTTGAGAACGTTGTGTCTCTAGCTGCTGAATTTGTTCTTCTAGACTGACAGCTACGCCAGTTACATCGGTAGAATTGACCGATTGATCAACTATTTTTTCTACTCCTTTCGTTACCTCTTGACTAGCAGAATCAAATGAAGCCACTGGTACTTTTGCAGTCAGATATCCATTTTGGTATTTACCCGAAGTGTTGGTAGAAAGACTCAAAACTCGACCTTCCATCCCTAAATATTTTTCTCTTAGTTGATTTAAGTATCCACTCACATCTTTCACTACCACGCTAAACGAAGCATAGGTTTGATACTGACGCTCTTCAACAGTTAGTGCGTCGCCACCTCCAACATAGGGTGGCATCGGTTGATATGAGTCGTAGGCAATCATTTCTTTTTGCACTGCCATCGGTTGAGCACCACCAACTCCAGTCGTCATGAAGTTAGTTCCCGATTTGTTTGAACGAGTGACAAACAATGTTGCGCCGGCTAACAATAAAACCACAACTAGTGCACCCAGATATTGCTTTTTCATATGCCTCCTTTTTATTTGATTACACCAGTATACAACGCTCTTTCAAGTTATTAATAATTTTCAGAATCTTCACCGTTTGTTCCTTCTTCATGGTGAATATATTCCATAATTCTTGTAGCATTGATGCCACGCGGCTTGCTTCCATCAGAGGGCCCAATCATTCCTGCGGCATAAAGTTGATCCAAAATGCGTGCGGCGCGATTATATCCAATGGAAAAGCGCCGCTGGATACTTGAAGAAGATGCTTTATCCTGAGTAATTAAGATTTTGCATACTTCCAAAAAGAGTTCATCTTTTTCATCACCATTGGTATCAAGTACTCCCGATTTTCCTGGCATAACTTTGTATTTTGAAGTTACTTCTTCTAAATACTGGGGCTCAAAGTCTTGGTCACGTAAGTATTGGGTTAATCGTTTAATTTCTTTATCAGAAACGTAGGTGCCTTGCACACGAATTGGTTTGGCTCTATCTGGAGATATAAACAACATATCACCTTTGCCAAGCAACTTTTCTGCTCCAGGAGTGTCCAAGATTACTCGTGAATCAGTCATTGATGACACATTAAAAGCAATACGAGCAGGTATATTTGCTTTGATTAAACCAGTCAGTACATCTACTGAAGGTCGTTGGGTGGCTAAGACCAAATGAATGCCAACAGCCCGAGCCATTTGGGCGATGCGCGTGACCGCTTCTTCCACTTCTGCTGGTGCATACATCATTACATCAGCTAGTTCATCAATGACAATGACAATGTGATACATAGCTGAGTGACCAGCGACTTCGTTATACCCTGCAATCTCCCGAACTCCCACTTCGTGTAATAATTTGTAGCGATTTTCCATTTCATGCACAGCCCAGTTGAGCGAAGCCACAACTTGTTTGCTTTCAACAATTACTGGGGTAAGTAAATGAGGAATTTCTTTGTACCAAGTTAATTCAACTCTTTTTGGATCAACTAGGATTAATCGAACTTCCTGCGGTGTAGCGCGGAAAAGAATTGAACACAAAAAGCTATTCAATGCCACTGATTTACCAGAACCAGTAGCACCGGCAATCAAAATGTGTGGCATAGCATTAATATCAACTGCTACTGGCTGGTTGGTAACATCAGTGCCCAACGCGACAAGCAGCTTTTTATTCGCTTGTTTTTTCATAATTGGTTTTTCAAGCATGTCGCGTAAATTGACAAATTCGGCTGAGTAGTTTGGTACTTCAATACCAACTAATGATCTCCCGGCAATTGGTGCTTCAATCCGAATTTGCCCCGTTGGTGCCGCCAACGCCAATGCTAAGTCGGTTGAAAGACCAGTAATCTTGGATAGCTTCGTACCTCTACTGATTTCGAGCGCGTACTGCGTTACCGCTGGTCCTCGATTAACTTCTTTGACCTCTGCACGAATGCCAAATGATTCAAGTGTTTGCTCAATTGTGTCGGCATTTTTACTCACATCACCCCGATTAGCTTTCACACCTTTTGCTTCCTCAAGCAAATCAATTGGTGGCAGATGCCATATTGTTGTAGAAGGCGCAATGTTGGTACTTTTTGGCAAGGATTCTGTTGTTGGAGGATCTTTCGGTGGCGGGGTGATGAGAGGCTCTAGTAGTGGCGGTTTCGTCGTTTTTTTGGCGCTGTCATCGTCAACAAATCGTTCGTCTTGCGTTTTTTCTTTTGAACGAAATGGTAATGCTGGCAAATGAACCGATGGTAAATGAAAACGACTGGGTGACTTCTCATCTGACCCACCTTTTTCGATTGGTTTAGCAGGCTTGCGTTTTAACAAACCAAAAACATCAATCATTTCCTGCACTTTTAACTGAGTCATGACTAGAATACCAACAAGCATCAGCGCGATGCTGGCAATGATAGTTCCGGCCTTACTGATTAAGCGACTGGTGCTTTCAAAACTATTTAGACCAATTGTGCCAGTGCGAAAAAGCAAGACAAAGCCAATGAATAAAATTAGACTTCCCAATAATACATGTGGTTGAGTCCACCGAAATTTGGTCCGAAACAGACTTAAACCAGCAGCGATCAATAAAAATGGGAGTAACAGTAATGATGCGCCAAGTTTTTCTACTAAAAACTGATTGATGGCAATTAAAGCTGTGCCCTGGCCAGAGAAAGAGATGAGTATGAGTAAGCCAACCGTAATGAAACCAACGCCAACAATTGCCTGCGTGGTTTCCGGCTTCATTTTTAATTTTGGATGTCTGCGCTTACTCCGCTTCTTCATATTATAGGATATATCATAAGTTTACCCCTTAAACAAGAGGCTGATTAATTTATCTCAAGAGATTGGCAAAATTACCGGTAGAATTAATGGTTCTCGCCTGATTATTTTATACAATTTGCGAGCCAATCTCTTTTCTATTGCTCGTTTGAGATCGCCCTCACCAGTTTTTTGATTCTGCTGGACTGTTTCTCGCACAACTTCTCGAATAAAGTCAATAACTTCCTCAGCTTCTTTCATGAACACAAAACCTCTGGAAATTACCTCTGTTTTTTCTACAGCAAGTTTGCCATGAATCTTTGGAATAACCACAACCACCATACCAGCCTGGCTGAGGTTACGCCGATCTGACAAAACCGCTGGTCCAACATCCCCTACTCCCAAACCGTCTACAACTGGAGGTTTAAGCGTAATCTTATCTACGACACGAATGCCGGATGCCGAAATACCCAAGATTTCACCCGTTACTGGCAAAAGCGTATGTTTGGTATCATAGCCAGCGGGCTCTGCCACAAATTCTTTGAATTTGGAACGGTGCCGATCGGCACCGCCGATCGGCATTACAAATTCTGGTCGAACAAGATCTACCATCTGTTTTTGCTCTACCCGACTGGCGTGACCTGATTCATGCAAATCTTCTTCCACATCAGGATACAGCACGTGTACTCCATTTCTGGCTAATTCATCAATCGCGGCAAAATAAGCTAACTCATTACCTGGAATTGCATCGGCAGAAAAGACCACCGTATCTGTTGGCTTTATTTGGAAAACTGGATGTTCACCAAAAATAGCTCGAACTAACGAAGAACCTTCTTGTCCCTGACTTCCGGCTACGATCAGGCAAGCCTTACTATCAGGCACTTGATCAAGATCGCGCTTGTCTACCACCATATTTGGGTTGTATTGCAATTGTCCAAGCTCCTGCGCAATGCGAACATTTTGTTCTACGGATCGCCCAATAAAGGCGACGCGGCGGCCTTCCTCGGCTGCCGCATTTATCACTTGCTGAATCCGATGAATATGGGAACTCATCAGCGTTACCACAAACTTACCTTTTGTCTCTTTCATTAATCGACTCATGACAGGACCAACCGTCGTTTCAGATTTAACCGGTCGATCATACTCCACTCTCAAACAATCAAGCATCATTAGGAGAACGCCTTCTTGCTTGAGTTGACCAATGTGTTCAAGATCGCTCGTTAGACCGTCTACTGGATGTTCATCAAGCTTGAAATCACTCCCATGATAAATGAGACCAGCTGGCGTCTTAATTGCGTAATGACGAGTGTCAGGAACCGAGTGAGTGATCCGATACCCTCTGGCAGAAAAGTGGCTCCCTATTCTAAATTCTTCTCTTTCAGCCACTACATGAAATTCTGGTTCAAGAGTAATTTCACTTACTCTTTGACGGGCAAAACCCACAGTTAACGGCGAACCATAGATTGGGAAATGCGGTAAGTGTGGCAGTAGGTAAGGTAACGCTGCAATATGATCATCGTGACCATGGGTAAGGATCATACCGACTATTCGCTTGCCTTCTTCTAATTTGGTTAAAATGTATGCTACATCTGGAATCAAAATATCTACACCAGGCATTTGCATATCAGGAAATCCAATACCGCAATCAACGAGCAATATTTCGTTTTCGTATTCATAGACGAACATGTTTTGAGTAACGGTGCCCATTCCACCAAGTGGGAGTAGTTGAAGTTCTGACATTATGCCTTTCTTTGCTTTGTTGGTTTGAGTAAAGTAATATTATTTCCCCAAGAATAATCGCGAAATAAATCTGTCACCCTTTCAAGAAATGAGTTGGCTCTGGGCGATTTATACGTGGAAAAACTACAAACTACAAAAGTAGCAAATATAAACAAACAAAACCAATAAAATGAGTGAGAAGTAGCTAGTGGTGGACTCATTAGAAAATAAGAAAAAATGTAAAGACTAAAAAATACGCCATACACTAGCTTAACTATTTTCAACAAACGATAGCCTTCTTGTTTTGGATTGGAAAGCAATAAAATAATATAACTGCAGATGCCAAAAACCACACCCAGAACTATCATAACGATTGTAATCATAGCCGAATTGGCGACTTGAAAAGGAATGAACAAATTTATCGCCGCCAAAACTGTTAAAACCGCCGCAATTCCAATAAACATAACAAGGTGAGAAAACCACAGGTGTATGTATTCTGTGTGTTGAAACAAATCTGCCAGAGGATCTTTGTGTCTTTTTAGGTACAATGTTTTTGTGAGAGCCTTCATGGCTGTAATACCATACAAATAGAGAGCAATCACTGATACAACAGTGTCAAGAACAAAAAATTCATTAGCACTAACATTTCCACCCAGCTCTGCCCTCACCTGCACAAACACAAAACTTTTTAACCATACAAATAAGAAAGGTGCAAAGATAAATAGATATGCAAACTGCACAATGTCTAGTTGGATAATGTCTCTCCTACCTTGATACCGATACAAAAACAGAGAGATTAACGCGCTGCATAATAAAATAATGAGTAAGACTACAGAAATGTGCATAAAAAACAACGTATTGACTATCATATCAAGAAGTAAGCAAAGAAACCAACGGATATTATTTGCCTGCTATAATTCCACTCATGCTATCTACCAGTTATGAATCAGACTCAAAACAACGTTTCTCTCTGTATTTACAACCAGAGGAAAATAACTTGGATATGCTTACTATTGCCATGTCAGCTTTGGCTCAAAAGTATGGGGGCCCAGAGTTCGTACCTCACGTCACATTAATTCCTGAACGTTGGGCAACGCTTTCTGAAATCGTGGCATTTGCTCAAGAAATTGCCAAAACGATACTCAAGAAAATTCCAATTGCTCTGACTGGAGTGGGTACTGGCGAAACCTATTTCAAGTGCGTCTTTTTCACCGTAGTTGAGACACCAGAATTATTACTTTTGGCGCAACGAGCTCGAGAAGTTTTTGGCGTAACGCTAGCAGAAGTGCCCTTCCGCGCACACTTTAGCATGCTGTACGATGGTTTTGATTCAGCTAGTATGGTATTGAGCACTAAACAAAAACAGGCAGCTGCCGAACAATTAACACAGTCTATCCAGCTTCCTCTTACCTATGAAGCCTCTGGAATCGCTATCCATACTTCAACACCAGTGGTGAGCGATTGGCAGCAAGTAGCGTTTGTGCCGTTTGCTAGTTGATCGTTGATCGTTAAAAAAATCCTTCTGCATACTGGAATTAAAAAATTATCACAAATAAACAATATCCTGCCTTGCCAAATCAGCTGGGAGCATTCTGCTAATTCTTCAGATGTTCCGTGAGCACTCGCAAAGATTATAGTGTTGGCAAAACAGATCGCATCAACGGAGGTCTGAGCTAGCCCAAGATGAAATATTGCATTCATACTTGTGAAACTCCACCCTCACCGTTTTCACTAGTGGCAAGTGTCGCTTGCTCATCAATATCTGCAGAAATTACGTTTAACCCAGTGTTTGAAAAAATAATGAATCCTCCGTATCGCTGCCCGCATTTTGGATTCTATTCAAAATACTGCCATTTTCGGTTAACTGCAAATAGAGTTAATCCGATGATAAACAGACCCAGAGCAGCTTCATCCACCATGCTTGCCTCTGGTTTGAATACCAACGCCTCAATCAGTATACCTACTACTTGAGAGAGTACGTAGGCATACACAGCGATTTTCTTCCAAAACCATATTCCAATCAAGAACATAAGATCAAAACAAGCACCTACCAGGGTATATATTGGTAGCCAACTCGGTGAGAACTGATATGAGCTCGAGTAATCTAAACTCGATGCTAAAAGTACAACTATAGCCACGAGAATCATCATGGCAAACAACATTACCGTTAGGAACTTGCCTCTTTCTTTTCTCATATGTTTTGTTAGACATTCATCCTACTAAATAGTAGTCTATCAGTATCCACGCCACTTAAGAAAGAGGATTACCTACTGAAAAAGTATACAAATATTGTCAATCAGACCAAGGTTTAACCGCAGCCACGAGTTGCTCTGCCAAAGTTTGCTGACCAATGGCTACGGTAACAGGTTTGTCAGCTAGTTTTATTAAGTCGTGTCGTTGGACGCTGTTTGAAAAGACCACGCTTAAACCTAATTCTTCGGCTAAAGCGACGGCAGCGGCGATATCCCAAATTGATAAACGAAAATGGAGTGCTGCTTCGGCTTTACCAGACAAAACTAAAAAAGATTGCCAACTACTACAACCATGATCACGGGTATGACCAACTTGAGTTGCTAAATTTTTTGTCACTTCGCTCGCTTGGGCAGCATCTTTCCAGATTGGTGCTAATAACACCAAGGGTTTTTCTGGATATAACGGGACTGGAGTATCAATTTGCTTTCCATTGAGCCAAACCCCCAATCCTCTCCCACCCCAAATCCTGGTATTGCGTGCAGGTAAATCAATAATCCCAAAGATGCTTGTGCCATCCTGTTGCCAAAGTCCGATACTTACACCAAACATATCTAAACCATGGGCATAGTTATTTGTCCCATCGATCGGGTCGATGATCCAGACATATTCTTCGGTAGTTTGGTGGTCGCCCTCTTCGGTCACAAAACCAAATTCAGGAAACAATCGACGTAGTTCTGTTCTGAGATATGTATCGGCATATTTGTCTGCCGCAGTTACCAACGCAGCCTGAGAGCCAACACCTTCCTTATGCTCTATAGCCAATGGTTGTTCGCGCAGTCGCATCAACTCTAAGTCAAGTTTATCAAGAACCGGCTTAAGTTTTTCATAAATTTTTAGTTCTGTTAATTGCGCAGATAGCATAGTGGATTCCTTTCCGATTAATGTTAATATTGTAAGTCTAAAGAAGTGCATCTGAGATTGTTTCAATATCTGAAATCAGATCTCGTTGTTGTTTCACCCAATCTAAAATCTTAGAGACTTTTTCAAAATCTTGAGTAAATGCTGTCAACATTTGAGTGGATCGCAAGGCTGCGGCGGGATGGTACATGGGTAAAACATAAGTAGTTTTATTATTCCAACTGACTTTGTGCAAACGACCGTGGACTTGCGAAATTTTTACAGCTGGTAAAAATTTCGCCATACTAAAGCGCCCAAGCGTTATTATTAACTTCGGATCAATTAGCTCAATTTCTTGATCTAAATATGGTTTATACGCCACTATTTCATCTGGAAACGGATCGCGATTATCCAGCGGTCTGGCCTTGACGATATTAGTAATATAGACCATTTCTGGAGGAAAACCAACCTGCGTAAGCGTTTTACGCAACAGCTGACCAGACCGCCCCACAAACGGTCTTCGTTGCACATGCTCATTGTGCCCGGGCGCCTCACCAATTAAAACAATATCAGTATCTGGCGATCCTTCGCCAAAAACTATGTCGGTTGGTTGAGAAGCAATTGGTAAACGAGCTGCTGATTGTTCTAACGTTAGTTTTATTTCGGCCAATTTATTTTGCTTTTCATTATATTTCATGCTGACACTATTCTAGCCTATTCTTTATCTGCAACAATGAGATCTAGCACGCTATTATTGAACCGGTGCGCCATCAATACTGCGGTAAGAAAATTTTCCGGTTCTGCTCGTTGATGACCACTTCGGTATAACCTTTTTCGACGATGATGCGTGCTGCTTTGCGCACCGCGCCTTGCAAGGTGCGCTGCAATGTCCGAATACCCATATCATAGCCAAGTGGACGAACTACTGCTGGCCAAACAGCATCCTCGATAATTAATTGCTCTGGTTTTAAACCAGCGGATTCAAGTAATTGTGGCAACACATATTTTTTAGCAATGACTGTTTTCTCTTCATCACTATAACTTGGCATACTAATCTTCTCCAACCGATCCATCACGGCGGTAGCAATATTTCCCGTGTTATTGGCTGTTGCCAAAAAGATGGCATGGGATAAATTAACTGGATAATCAATGAACGTATCTCTAAAGGCATGATTCTGGGCTGGATCAAGCAGCTCTACCAAAACACCCATGATGTCCCGATTGGCTTCTTCTGCACTTCTATCAATTTCATCGAGTAAAATCACGGGATTTCGCACACCAGCTTCACAAATACCCTTGATAATTCTGCCTGGCTCTGAACCCAAAAGTAAGCGTGATTCTCCGCGTAATTCTTTGGCCGATCCCATACCACCAAACGGAATACGCACAATTGTTCTTCCTAAAGCCTCCGCCAGAGAATATGCAAACGTTGTTTTACCTGTTCCCACTAAGCCAACTAAAAGTAATACTGGTGCGCGAAAATCGCTATCGGCAAATTGTTGCTGTCGCAACTTTAAAACTGAAACATATTCTACAAATCTATCTTTCACGTCCATCATACCAAAATGATGTTTTTCAAAAATCTCTTTTGTTTTTGCTACATCCAGTTGATCTTCGCTCTCCTTTTCCCAGGGTATTTGTAATACCCAGTCAATATATTTAGAGACTTTTTCATATTTTTCATCATAACTACCCAACTCAACCGATCGTTCTAGCGCAACTATGTCTTTTTGAACTTTCAGCCTCATTTCCTCAGGCATCACTGCGGTTTCAATTTTTGCTTTGAGCGAGGCAATTTCTTGATCGAGGATTTGACGAAAATCTGACATATAAACAGGATATCCTTAGTGTAACAAATCTCCTTTACGAAGTAAGCCAGGCTTTGCACCGATGTGCCCAACAACCGATGCAGCATTTTTGGCTCCAATCGCTGCACATATCTCTAATGATTTTTGCCAAATATAACCACACACAAAACCAACTGCAAAGGCATCGCCAGCCCCTGTGTCATCCACCGACGGAGTAGAATGACTGTCAAAATGTATTTCTCGACCCTTCGAAATAATTCTACCCCCCTCACTGCCATTTGTTACGACGATGGTTGGGATATGAGCCACAAGTGCTGGCTGGACCAAATCAACCATCGCCCACTCTTGTTCATTCACAAGTAAAACCTCAATTGGTAAAGTATTAAATGCAAGTTGAGATTCTGCGAGCAAATACAGTTCCTGTTTACCTGGATTCCAGGACATTTTTCGGTTTTTCCTTGCTTTGAAAATCGCTTCTAGTGTTGCTTGCCTACCAGCTATACTGGAAAGATGCACCCAACCTGTCTTCTCAATCGAATCTAGAGGAATATCAACTGGATCAAGCAGTGAGGCAGCACCACGATGCACCATCACAGTTCTCCCGCCGTCTTGCCCAATCAGAATCACTGATCCACCCGTTTGCTCTTTTTTTTCTTGAATGATTAGATTTGTAGCAACTTTCTCCTGATGAAAGGAGTCTAAAATCAGATTGGAGAGTACATCTTTGCCAGTTTCTGTCACTGCGGCAGTATGGAACCCAGCCCGAGCAAAGCCGACCGCTGTGTTGCCTCCTCCTCCACCCGTTAACATAGAAAAATGGTCCACCTCAATCTTATCGCCATATCGCTGACACAGCAAAACCCCTTCTGAACTTTTTGTCATACTAAATTCATCCGATTGAATAAAAAAATCAATCATGGATGAACCAACAGTAATGACGTCGTACATACACATAGCTTAATCTTTCTTCCTCTGTGTTTTATTCATCTCAGGAGTCGGTAGACCACAACGAGTGGCCAATTGATGCTCAAATTCCGTTAAAGCCACAAATACTTCCTCTGGCGTTTCGCAAATGGTGTAAACTTCTTGCTCTTTTTCACCAATAAAAAAGGATTCTGAGACCACTCTAAGAAGTTTATGCCAGAAGGCTCCATACAGTATCAATGGCTTATGATTTCCATATTGGAGATGAGCCATCAACCAGGCTGTTGCCCATTCACTCAAGGTACCAGTACCGCCTTGAACACAAATGAAAGCGTCAGCTTGATCCATCAAACCGAACATTCGCTCAACATAGTTGGCTGTTTTGATCTCAATATCAACTGTATTCTCAGCAAATCTTCCTTCAAACTCCGGCATATCCTTTGGTTGAAATGTGACGGCAATGGTTTTACCATTGCCGGCTTTGGCTCCAAGTGTGGCGGCGGCCATGACGCCGGGGCCGCCGCCATCTACCACTGTAATTCCTTGATACGCTAAGCGACGAGCCAACGAAAAGACTTCATGGTACAGCGGATGTTCTTCATCAACATCCGCACTGCCAAAAATCGCAATTCGACCAATACCACAATGACTTTTGGGGGTGGGCAAGGCAACTGATAACCGCATTATGCCTTCATTAAAGCACAAATTCACCGACTTTGCAGGAGCATTGCAACTAGCTGGTTGTGAGAATCGTATCCAAAGTTTGAGAAAAATCAGCTGCCTGCCACAAACCACTTCCAATGGTAACGGCAGAAACTTCAGTTGCTCCTAGTAATTGGATTTGCTCCTGCTTGATCCCCCCATCAACAATAATTTCAAATGTATACCCGTTATTTTTTTTAACTGCTTCAAGTTCATGAATTTTGTCTACTATACTCATTTCAAACTCTTGGCCTTGAAATCCGGCTTCTATAGACATGAGTTGAACAATATCAATTGCTTCCAACTCAGCTAGTTGAATTGATTCCACTGGAGTAAATAAATCTAAAGATAGACCAATGAGCCAACCAGTTTTTTTGACTTGGTCAATAAAAGTTGGTTGGCTTGACATCCGCTCAATTTGAGCGATCACTGCTCGAATAGGTAAATGCTCGCGATATTCCAATAGTTCAAATACATAGTCCAGAGGTTCTTCTGTCATCAAATGAAAATCGGCTTGTAATTGCCCAAAACTTAGTTCGGCATAATCCGCTGGTGTTAATGTGAGATTTTCTGCAAACCATCCGTCAATAATATCTAGTTGAACTAAATCAATACGATCGTCACTGTTTGCTAGCTCAATTTGTTTTGCGGCAACCAATCTCCGATCGGTTAAAATTGCGGGAATTATTTTCACATCAGTATTGTAACAGTCAAAATACTATTATTAGAAACCAGTATGCATAGAGTTCGCACACAGATCTAACTAATCTTACAACACCCGAAAAACTGAAAGGGAGCATACTATGGTAAAATATTCAATAAATGCTCTCTTCTCAGTATAGTAGATACATAAAAAAGTCAGACGCCGAATTTTTTGTTAAGCAGCAATATCGCCTTATTGCGATTATGTTACTGTTTATTGTGATTGCGTTTGGGCTTATATACTTTACGGTTTTTTCCAAGATGATGACGATGTATGAAGATTTGGGTCAGTTACAACCACTTGTGGTTCGTCAATTTCCCTATGGTTTTACGATTTTTTCTCTAACTGCAGTTCTTGCCTCATTGCGTTTTTTTACAAAAGAAGTTGATGTAAAAGAACTGAATAAAAAGTTGTCAAAATATAAACAAAACGAAATGATACTCTCTAACGAGGTACTGGATATGAAAAATGCCATATTGGTAATTGGGGCAACAATGCTATTTGTTTTGTATGTGGTTTTTTCAATTATTTACCCGATATACAGTATCACTCTGTAATTTTTTTCAACCAATGCCGATCTGCTCTCGAAATCGACTAGTTTAGAATTCACTCCTCACATATACAGCAATAGTTTACACTAAAACATGGCTCCAGAGAGAGTTATGCTTTAGTGTAAACTATCAAAAGAAAACGTATGTTGCGTGGATGTGAAAACCAGTTGCACTACACGAACAAGTGGGTTTTCTCCAACACACACATCACTTCGAGTAAGTTCGCTCGATGGCTTCAATTCTTTTTAGGCGACGCATGTGTCTCTCCACTGCTTCAAATGGTGTATTGAGAAACATGCCTACCTGCTGTTTAGCTTCTTCAAAGGTGACAAAGTTGCTAGCAATGGCTAGTATATTGAGATCGTCGTGGGCGCGGGCGTGGTAAATGTCGGACAGGTTAATTCCAACCGAACACCTCGCACCTGGTACTTTGTTAGCAGCAATCACCACGCCCGCGCCAGAACCACAAATTAAAATGCCCCGATGATCTTCATCGGCCACTACCTGCTCGGCGACCGCGTGAGCAAAGACGGGAAAATCATCTCCTGGGTCAAGTCGAACATTACCACAATCTACTACGGCCAAGTGTTGAGTTACTAGCCACTGCTTTAATCGCTCTTTCAAACCAAACCCACGATGATCCGCACCAATATAAATTATCACAATGTAATCATACACTGCACCAGCTATCATTTCATTACATAGAACAATTGGAAATTTCCATTTTTTAGAGTAGAATACGAGACTTGATTTAGATTGATACTATGCCATTACACTCTGAGGGTACCATGCATGTTCGACCTGGACCCAATTTGGAACATCATTTTGCAAATAAGGCTGAACTCCGAGCTGCGCTCAGAGCGGATGTTGAAAGTATTATTCAATCAATTTTCAACTCATTGGGGCTCCAAGTAGACTATGAATTAGTCGATTCACCATACTTAGAAGAAAGTCGAGCTGTTCCAAGTATGTACATATCTTCGAACGTTTCTGAATTTCTCCAGCGTCTAGACACTGTATTCACATTGCATGGCATGTCGACAATTAGATACCCCAGATACTCGGCAAATGGACATGGGGCTGGTTTTGAAAATTGTAGATATTTAGAGGTTTCATACAGAGAAAACCGCCATCGTACTGTCTCCTCATTTTAGATCATTCCCAACTCGGCTTTAGCCTCGTCGGTCATCATGTCTTGAGTCCAAGGTGGATCAAAGGTCAATATGATTGACACATTTTCTTCGACATCAATTTCAGAGATATCTGATAAACTCTGTCGAACCAAACCATCAAAACTATCAGCCAAAGGACACCCAGGCGTTGTCAATGTCATGAGAATTTCTACAGCAAACTGATTTCTCACTGTCTGATCAACTGAAACGCGATAAATCAGTCCTAGACTAACAATATCTATTTCTAGTTCTGGATCTAAAACCTGGCGAAGTGCCTTCCAAATTCGTTTTTCTAACTTACTCTGCTCGTGAGACATCTGATTATTCATTATATGTATTGTAACCTGTAAACAGGATGTACTTCTCTAGAAAACAAAAACCCCCCACTCTTCAAGAAGAGTGGGGGGAAATTCTCAAATCAATTTAAAAAATTATGCCTTTTTAAGTACTGGCATGTTGGTTCTTTTGGTTTCCATCACTGCGTAACCAGCAGGAACGGCATCGAGTGAACCATCACGAACATCACGTGCAAAAAAGTAAATTCTTTGTACTCGACCGTTTTTAAGGGTAACGTCCTTCATGTGTAGATAATAGACTTGACCCTTAGCATTGGTGTAGCTGAATGCCATAGTGCTCCTTCTTTTTATTTACTACTTTTCTACGATAGAGTCTTGAGGTTACCTCAAGTGCCCTCTATTCTTTATACCATACCTGAGGAACTCTGCAAGGACTAATCTTGAGTTATTTAGCCGTGTCAGTTTCAACTCGTCCCTTGAGTACCACATTTTTCATTTGATCATCTATTGAATCACCTCGAGTAACAAACACATCTAGAGGCAATTGATCCGCAGAAAACGCTCCACTGCCCACCAACCCACCTTTATTGGCGACCAACATAAAAACCCGCTTTGGGGTCGTTGATCCATTTGGTTGCATCCAGACGTAATAATCAACTGAAGGATCTCCTGATTCAGCGATGACACTCAGTTTAACCTTATCATTTTCTATTTCGTAACGAACTACGCCAGTGAGAGTTTCCTCATTTGGCTCAGATGATTCTGTCTCATCTAATTGAATTGTTTTGTAATCACCTACCCCAGATATAGCATTCTTTAACTCTTCTTCACTTAAATTTTCAATCGAAATGCCCTCGCCAACATCTGGAGTCGATCGAGATCGATCAGAGTACCAACGAAAAACTAAGAAAAATACTATTAACACTACCACTGCGGGAAAAATATATGGTGCGAACTTATTCATGCTGTACCCCTTAAACTATATAGTACGAGTGTTGTTCTCAGCTACTGCTGATCTAACACATTTTTTACTGCACTGAGCAGTTCCGGGGCAGGCGTCTGTACTCCATTCACAAAAAAGGTTGGTGTTGCCATAATGTTGATTTCTTTGGCGAGATCAACATCTCTCTGAACTGCTGCGACAACAACCGCTGATTCCATTCTCTCAAGAAACGAAGCGCTGTCAATACCTAATTCAGATGCATATTCGCTCAATGTGGTCTTTAATAGATCATATGAACTGATATCAGACCAAGCTTCTTGCTTTTCGAAAAGTAGTTGTGCATACTGCCAGAATTTTCCTTCAGTCTGAGCGGCCTGAGCAGCCTGTGCTGCCAATCGAGCGTTTGGATGAATTTGTTCCAAAGGAAAATTGCGAAAAACAAGTCTAACTTTATCTGGGTACTGCTGAAGTACAGACTGAATCATTGGTTCACTAGATTTACAAGCCGGACATTGAAAATCAGAAAATTCAACAATTGTAACCGGAGCATCTATTGGGCCAGTAGTACTCTGCGCGCCTTCCAATAGAAGGGCAGTATCTACTTGGGTGTTAGTGGTTGGACTTGGCTGACCAGAAAATAGTACCGCTATCCCAGCTATTAATGCGATGCTCACAACGAGCGTACCTACGAGTAAGGGTAGATTTTTCATAAATAACTTTTGCTTATACAACTGGCCAAACTTGTTCACCAGATTCTGTATCTATTACGATTATTGCCGAAGTGGGACAGCTTTGCGCTGCCAATAATTTTGTTTCGTCATCATTGCCATCCTGGCTAATCACTCGAGCAATCCCTGCCTCATCGAGATCAAATACTCCAGGTGCAATCGCTACGCAACTAGCAGCACTAATACATTTATCATTAATCACCGAAACTTGATATTTGCCGATTTGCTTCTGAACAATAATTGGTTTAACTTGATTCATAGTGGTTAGTAAAACTTTTCGTGGTGAATATACTGGGGTTGAACCGATTTTGCAAGTAAAAATTGTTGAATGCTCTGCACTGTCGTTTGAGAACCGCAAATATAGTATCCCGCATCTTGTGGGAAGTGGTGAATTTGCAACAAATCTGTAACATGACCAGTGCTCAAATTCCACTCTGGCTCAGGTTGGGAAATGACTGGATAGAACGAAACATTGGTATTTGCCTCAACTATATCCTGAAAATCATCTAGCCAGAATAAATCAGCGGCATATCTCATTCCCCAATACAAGGTAATGGGTCGTTGATCGATACGTTGTTCTACCAAGTCAAGCAACATGCTTTTCAAAGGCGATATTCCAGAACCAGTTGCAAGAAGTACAACTGCGGATTCTGGTTGATCACTTAACACAAATTGACCAAGTGGGCCAATACCTTGCACAGTTTGCCCAAATTCCAGCGAGTTGAGAAGCTGAGTTCCTATTCCCCCAGGAGTTACATCTATTAAGAATTCAAAACCATGATCAACGCTTGGTACAGAACTTATGGAATAAGAACGTCTCACCCCAGCATCATTCACTTTTAATGACACATACTGACCTGATCTGAATGGCATTCGATGAGGCTGCTCTAACTCAAAATGGAATTCAACAAATCGTTGATTGTGGATAATTTTCTCCTCAAAACGAGCAGAAAACGGTGCGGGAGGGCTTGAAACCATGCGAACATACTACAATGAAATAGTACATTTTAAAACCGCTAATTAAATCTGAGACATACGTTCCGAGTGCCAATCTTGACCATACCAAAGTCCAATGGCTAACTTGCAAATAGCTGAGTATTCCTCGGTACGAGTAACAAAGTTGTTGGTTACAATGCCGATGGCGCCGTTTGTCCGTTTGATATCGGCGCCATCAAAGAGTCGACTCAGCGCAGGTCCCATTTCCTCCCCCGCATCAATTAATTTTGCAATTTGTGAGGGAACTTTGAATCGTGCTCCATTTGCATCCCAAAAATGCCCAAGTTGATCTGTGACAGACGCCCAGACCGTTGACCATAGCTCACCAGTGGAATCGGTAAACACTCCACCCTCCAGTCCAATCCCCAATGCAATGCAATTATCTTGTACATTTGATATTCCAAATTCTAATGCAGCGTTAGCCCGGTTTTGCGCACCTTGCCGAGTTTCCATATCGCTTCTGGGTTGTTCAGAAACTAAAGAAAGCGCTTCAAAACCAGAAATTTTTACCTCTGACCAACTGTCTGCTGTAGCTAAACGTACTGCGTTAATTTTGACCGGGTTGATGGAACCCACAAATAGGTACGATGGTGTTTTTTGCATATCTAGATTAATTACTAATCGATAACTAAGTGAGCGCGCGCTGCAGCGCGCGCATTCCCAACATCAAACACTGTTCTCTACCTGGAGAAATCTGCTTCAGGTGTAACAAAGGAAGCATTTCTTCAATCGTCCATTGCTTCACTTTTTCAATCCGTTGATTTTCCACTGCCACCGACAACACGCTGAGGCCCGCCCTACTAATAGCACAACCTTCGGCTTCCCAGCTCATTTTTTTTATTTTTCCCGATTCAATCTGAATGTAGACAGTCGCTGTATCACCACAACTCGCCACGCCTTCGGAGGCTGTCGCATCAGATTTGAGTAATTTCCCACAATTTTGTGGGTGCTTGACTTCCTCAAGCACTAGCTCGGGGTAGAGATCGTGTAAATCCATAGATTATCCAAATATTGTGATTACTTTTTCTAATGCTACAACTAGTCGATCAACATCCTCTTTTGAAGAATAGACCGAAAAACTTGCCCGAATAGATCCTGGCCAAGTGAATTTTGTATGGAGTGGCATACAACAATGATGTCCTGATCGGACCGCCACGCCTTCACTATCTAGAATTTGTGCAACATCGTGAGGATGAACACCGTTGTATAAAAAACTGACTGAACCGACTCGATCAATTTGTAATTGTGGAAATTCGCCTTTTAATTCAGACACTGGACTCGTATTTACAAATGCTGGTTCAGTCACTCCAAGCAAAGTAATTTTTTTGTTCTCCGCAAGTTTATCAAGCGCATACATGATTAGACTCTGATCATGTTCTAAGACCATTCCCATTGTTAGTTTTTTTAAATACGTGCAAGCGGCAGCCAAACCTACTGCTGAGGCAACATCTGGGGTCCCCGCAGTAAACCTTTCTGTCGGATCAAGATGATATTCTGCTGACGTTTCAGAGACTTGCATAATCATGCCGCCACCAAAGAGCCATGGCTGCATTTCACCAGATTTCAATATTTCATCGCGCACAAATAAACCACCGATGCCCATAGGGCCAAGCATTTTGTGGCCAGAAAAAACCAAAAAATCTGCCTGCACTTTAGAAAAATTAATTGGTAAATGTGGCGCTGACTGCGCTGCATCAATCAAAACTCGCGCACCCATAGTTTGTGCCAATTCGATATACCAATTCACAGGATGTAATGTTCCCAGAGCATTTGAAACCTGCTGGAGCGCTACCAACTTTACTCTTTTATTCAAATTTTGCTGATACCAATCACTATCCAATCTACCATTGGGCAAAACCGGAATTATTTTTAGCTGCGAACCAGTTCTCCGACAGAGTTCCTGCCACGGTACTAAGTTGGCATGATGCTCCATTTGGGTAGATAAAATCACATCACCAGCCTTCAGTCTGTAATCACCCCAACCATACGCCACACCATTAATCGCCTCAGTAGTATTGCGCGTAATAATTAACTCAGAAGATTTTGCACCAAAAAAATCGGCGATTGTTTGGCGTGCGTCTAACCAAGATTTTGTACTCTCATCCGATAATCGATGAACACCTCGATGAACATTCGCATTGTTGTTTATGTAGTAGTTGGAAATTGCATCAATCACAACCTGCGGCTTCTGGGTAGTTGCGGCATTGTCCAAATAGACCAAGTTGGCGTTTTCTGGTTGGTTAAATAGTGGAAAATCGGCTTTTATCTTGGTTGGATCGTACATATTACACCATGTATTGTACACGCTGTTAGTTGTCTTACTTAAGACTTTTTAATAACTGTTTCGACTAGGTGAAGAAATGTATGTATTGAAAAAAACCCTGAAAAAAGAAAATAGGTTGTTACATTCACGCAACATACATTTCATTTTGATGGTTACAGTAGAGCATGGCTCCAGAGAGGGGTATGCTTTAGTGTAAACCATTTTTGGATATGTGAAGTGTAATTAATCAAGATTGGTCAAACTCAGCGAGCTCGTTGAATGAAACGAAACGTCTGTGACTATCTGAGAATTTGGAACTCGCCTAACAGCTTCTAAGATATCAGCATCACTAATTATTGCAATCCCACCAGACAAAAGTGAGTTTACTAGTAGTAGGATATTTGCATAGAAAAGCACGAGCGAACTACGTTCGGTATTTATTTTGATCTTCGGTACTTCAATGTCTGTATCTGGAAGAAGTAATATAAGCAGACTTGTAGCAACAAGAATATATACTAACAATAAAGGTAAAACTTCTGCAGAATCTTGGGATCTATCGAAGCTCTGCTGTTCCAAGTCTCTGCGAGATATGTAGATCTCTGGCTTTAGCTTTTTCATGTTTACTGCAAAAAACTGGCTACCAGCATTTTTTCTGCCTGATTGAAGGTCAATCCTCTACTTTGCAAATAAAACAGTTGATCTGGATCGATAGTACTTATGGTCGCCGCATGTGAACACTTCACGTCGTCGGAGAGAATTTCTAATTCTGGCACGGTTTCTCCTCTCGCATTGGGTGAAAGTAACAAAATCCGCTCCTCCAAAAATGAATTTGTCTGTGGGCAATTCGGATCGATAATGATCCTACCAAAAAAAGTCAGTTTAGCTTGGTCGCTACTCGTGCCTCGTAAGCTGGTATGCGCCACTGTCCGTGGCGCCTGATGATGAATGGTAACTTTTACTTGTTTCTGTTCAGTCCCAGAGGCAACAAACCGACCTTTGATTGTTACCTCAATATTAGGTCCATTCAAATAAATTTGATAGTCACCAGCCTTATCTAAAGTGATTATCCGAGAAGTAGAAACAGTAATTTCTTTCAAAGTAATCGGAATTATACCAGTGGAAATACTATTTTATGGCAATCTCACAACGGTTGCCGAATTTGCATTACATGTCACGGTGCTACCATTGGTTAGTCTAAACAGTGTCTGCGGTACATAACTACCAACTGCACTTAATGAGCAAGGAGTTGCCGTAGTTGATTGAGTCACTGCAGGCGTTGAACCATCAGGATTTACTGCTCCATTGATAGTCGTAATTTTTGATCCATCACAAACAACAGTTGGATTTGCCACTGGCGGGTAATTTCCAAATACAATTCTTGTCCATCTGGTGGAAACAAGGGCTTTCATCTGCGGGGTCAGTGAAAAAGACGTAATAAATCTATTTGATCCCACTGTTGGCAATAATTGACCAAGATTTAATAATGGAATTTGATTGGTAATTACCGGACACACAAAAGCTTGTTGACCAGATGTTGGCGTTGGGGTAAGAGTTGGACCCTCTGGATGAAAACCAAAATCAAAGAATAATTCGCTCTCTGATAATTGATATTGCCCAGAAGCAGCTCCAGCACAAAATATTCCAGTTGTAATAATATTTAAATCTTTTCCAGCTAAAGCAAGGGGGATTGTATTCGGGTCAAAAGAAACACTACTAGGATTGTGGGTATCCATTATCGTCGCATTGAGTCCTGAGGTTCCACAGTATGAAACGGAATACGTCCCGGGTGTTTGATTTGTGAGTAAGTATTCACCTTTAACATCAGTAACTACCTCAGTTGGTGTAGTGACGCCTTGTTTGTGAACTGACAATTTAAAACCACCAATCCCTGTTTCTCCACTTTCCGGCTCAAATACACCATTATCATTCAAATCCTTGAAAACTCTATTTCCTATACTAATTCCACTTGCGCCCGTTGTTGGAGTAGGTGTGGCAGTTGGCGTTGTTGACAAACATGAGCAAGCGAATTGAGAAGTACAGGTAGCCACAGTACCGGTTCCACAGGCAGTATCCATCACTACACCTAAATCACATTGGCAGGTGCCAGGTGCGAGACCAGCTCCATACGTAACTGTGACTAGCGAATCGTTCACACAGGGACCCATTACCTGCTGCTCCTCTGGTCTACCGATTGGAGCTACAACTAACTCGTCAGTTTCTTTACAGGTGTAACTGACTCCGTTTTGTTGTCGATGTAAATTAATAGTTACCTCTATAGTATCCCCAGAATCAAATCTAAGTTTGTCTGTTGTATCAGATTTTTTAATGTATTTTACGCCAGCCTCTTCTTCAACCTTCCAGTTGACCCAAAACTGTCCCTCAGCAATACTGCCACGAGGTTCAAAGTTGACCAAGACATTAGTTGGTTGACCACCAATAGTAGTCTGCTTGTATACACCCTGAGCATTTTTAATTCTTAGACGGAAAGCAGGTGACAAACCCTCCACTCTCCAAGATGGATCAATATCAGCTAATCTAATGAGTGATTTGACGGTTCCACCATTATTAAAGTCATTAAACCGAGCATCAAGTTGTCGCCATTCCGCACCGTTGGATACCGCATATTGCAACGTAGCTTTTTTAACAATTGCGCCCAGTGGAACTGGTGTTGGTGACCCAACGACCAAGAACGGATTGTGCAAATTAAATTGATTATTAAAGTCAGCTTGTGGAATAACGACTTCACCATCAGCAGAAGGTGGATTCAGTATACTACCCAGCACGTAGGCAGCATTAGCCTGTGGTTTATTTGGTACGGCAAAAAACGACATCCTTAAATCTGGTTGGTCTGCCACTGGCTCAAAACGAAATGAGCCAAGCTTTCCTTCACTCACCGCGCTTGCCAGCGTAGTTACACCTCCAGGTTGCTGGTCAATAGTACCAGCAAATAATTTGGTTCCAGGAACGTTTAGTAGTGCACTTTGGTTTGTTATAAATTTTGGATTGGGTACAAAGGTAACTTGACTCCAAACTGCATTAGATACTGGCGTACCATCGGCATAGGTAAGCTTCATAACGAAGCTGTAACTCACAATCGGTCTACCCACAGTGAGGTTGACTTGGATATTTTGGACCGGTTGTAATACACCGGTTGCAGAATCCTTTGTGAGAACCGCTGAAGCCGGTTGAAAATAGTACTGCGGTCCTCCACCCGTTGCGCCCGATCTGTTTTCCGAGCTTAAACGTGCAGCGTACATTGCAACAAGCAATCCAACAGTAACAAAAGCAAAACTGCCTAGAATGAGCCAATTCTTCACACTCATTTTTTTCACGACTTTTTTCAAACCCACAATCTTGGTCGAAATCTGCTTCCAATCTTTGGCTAGTTGAACTTTAAGTGTTTGCATAACAATTACGGTCTTGTTGGGGTTGGTAAGGGAATATTATTTCTCAAATCTTCAAGTGTTGTTAGTGAAACCGACATTCCTCCCGCTTGTGCCTCAATATACGATTTAAATGCTTCGAACCATTGAGGAAATGAGAGATAAAGTGGTGGTGGAGTAGCAGCTGGTTGCGTTGGGGTTGAAGTAGCGCCAGAAGGAGGCGTTGGAGTCAGCGTAACAATACTGACACGCTGATAAGCATCACTTGTCCTGTTATAGCAGCCTTTAATTTCATGTGATGGACCACCCATACAGATGAATTGGCCTGTGACAATGCCTTGAGTGCACTGCTCACCTACATAGGTGGCATCGGTACATGGCCACTCAGGTTGATTGGTAGCTTGAGATGGTTGGGAAAAGAACGAAGGAACTAGCTCTCTAACACCCGAAGTTCTGCACCCTCCAGCTTCGGTTACACCTGTTTGTAATGCTGAAGGCAGAGCTGTCCCCGCTTCCTTGCTCACCAATTTAACATTATAGTAGCAAGGAGCGCCAACTTGAGTTGTTGGAGTTGCCGTAGCTTCAGGTGGCCCAGGAGGTTCTGTTGGGTATGGCACCGGAGTATTTGTTGGTGCTGGTGTGGGAGATGGTGTACCTGGACCAACGGTAACTGTGGGAGTAAGGTTGGGTACGGAAGTTGCCGTGGGTCTGACTGTGCTGGTCGCTGTTGGTGTTGCAGTAGGATTGCACTTATTATTACTGCAGCCAGCAGAACAACTCGTGGATTGTGGATTACCAATACAACAACTATAGTCGTCGGTAGATGAGCAATAATTCAAACTTGAGCCAACACATCTGGGAAACGCATCGCTACAGCCCAAATCACAATTACTCACCTTTACCCATTTTTTTACAGTAATGGGATAATCTTCAATTATACATCTCTGTCGTTGACCACCATTACACCTTAGCTCACCGACCGTCGAACAATTTCCTGTCGCTGGTGTTGGTGTAGCTGTGGGAGGACGTGGAGTTGGAGTTGCAGTTGGAGGACGTATGGTTGGAGTTGGAGTGGGAACACCAGGAAGATATGTAGGAGTTGGTGTTGCAGTAGGATTGCACTTATTATTACTGCAGCCAGCAGAACAACTCGTGGATTGTGGATTACCAATACAACAACTATAGTCGTCGGTAGATGAGCAATAATTCAAACTTGAGCCAACACATCTGGGAAACGCATCGCTACAGCCCAAATCACAGTTACTTACCTTTACCCATTTTTTTATATTAGTTGGAAATTCAATGATACATTTCTGCCGTTGACCACCATTACACCTTAGCTCACCGACCGTTGAACAATTTCCCATCGCCGCCGTTGGCGTAGCTGTGGGAGGACGTAGAGTTGGAGTGGCAGTTGGCGGTTTTGGCGTTGGAGTTGTGTAGGGATCATCTGCACCTCTAGTACCACCAAACAAACCCTCAAAAAAACTTCGAATAAAATCGCCAAGCGTTAATCTTGTAACAAAGTCTTCAAGTGCACCAGCTCTAGCAGGTTTTGGCGCGACAAAAGAAACGCCAAAACCAACAAATAAAGTTAAGATAATAAGTAAAATTGAAAAACGAACTGAGCGTTTATGCATAAACAACACTTCTTGTGATCAAGAATAGCATCTGGAAAATCATAGTGTCAATGGGGTATTTTGACCAAAACGCTAACCCACACTACCTTCCATTTCAAAATCAATCAATCGATTCATTTCCACGGCGTATTCCAAAGGCAATTGCCGTATTAAATCATCGACAAAACCACGCACGATCATTTTCCGCGCCATTTCTTCCGTGACACCTCGACTCATGAGATAAAACAGTTGCTCATCCCCCACTCTAGAGACTGTGGCTTCATGTTGAATTGCCACTTGCTGCTGAAAAACGGTATCAACTGGGTAGGTGTCGGAGCGCGAGTGCTCGTCGAGCAGGAGCGCGTCACAAATAACCGTATTTTTGCTAAACTCAGCTTTGGGTCCCACGTGCACCAAACCTCGGTAACTTGTCCGCCCCCCATTTTTACTAATTGATTTGCTCACCACCGAAGAACTAGTATGTGGTGCTAAATGAATCATTTTAGCACCCGTATCTTGATGCTGATCAGCTCCCGCCAACGCCATGCTAAGTGTCTCACCTCTCGCCCCTTTACCTGCCAAAATACAACTGGGGTACTTCATCGTTAACTTACTTCCCATGTTGAAGTCAGTCCAAATCATGGTGCCTTCTGCTTCAACGCGCGCGCGCTTCGTAACCAGGTTGTACACGTTTTTATACCAGTTTTGGATCGTCGTATACTGACAGCGCGCACCTTTTTTCACAAAAATTTCCACCACCGCCGAATGCAATGCAGTACTAGAAAAACTCGGTGCCGTACAACCCTCAACGTAGTGAGCACTGGCGCCTTCATCAATAATTATCAACGTGCGCTCAAATTGACCGGCATTGGGCGAATTGATTCTAAAATACGTTTGCAGCGGCAACTTAACATGCACTCCAGCTGGCACATACACAAACGATCCCCCGGACCACACCGCTGAATTGAGTGCTGCAAATTTGTTGTCTCCACTGGGAATCAAGGTACCAAAGTATTCTTTAACTAGATCTGGATACTTTTGCAGCGCCTCATCCATCGACAAAAATACTACACCATCTTTTGCCCAAACATTTTGAAGCGATCCATAGACTACTTCACTGTCATACTGGGCTTTGACTCCAGCTAGGACTGAGCGTTCGGCTTCAGGTATACCTAGTTTGTCAAATGTTTGTTTTACATCAGCAGGAACGTCATCCCAAGATTTAACCACCGCTTCTGTCGGGCGAAGATAATAGTGAAACTGATCAAAGTCGATTCCACCTAGCTCTCCACCCCATTTTGGTAACTGCATTTGGCCAAATTTTTCTAGTGCAGCCAAGCGATACGCCAACATCCAGGCTGGTTCGCTTTTTTGTTCCGAAATAGTTCTCACCACCGCTTCATTCAAACCAGGTTTTGCTACATATTTATACTGATCGATTGAATTTGAAAAACCAAATTGATAGCTATCACTTTTGAGCGACTGATTGGTGGTCGTCTGTTTCTGCGCAAATCTGGACATAATTAATCTATCGCGACCCGCGCAAATGCTTGCTTAATAAATTGCACTAAAAATCCATCTGACCCGCCAGCGAATCCAAAATCATAGTCTTGTAGCTCAGTTAAGGAAACCCAAGCAGAATCAGTGTGTTCTGAACTGAGAATTACCTCAGATTGTCGCTGAGATTGAATCAGCCATCCCACTACAATTGTATATAGCTGTTTTTCAGTTTCAAAAAAAGTATCGAAAAAAATCGGAGTAATAAACTGCGCTTCATCAAGAGTCATACCGGTTTCCTCTTGGACCTCGCGAGCAGCATCTCCCCGATGAAGATGCTCCAACAAAACCCGATCTGATTCAGTAGGCCACTCAGCGTTTCCACCAGGCAAATCCCATTTTTCTGGACGGTAGTGTGCTTGCGCATTACGTTTCAACAGTAAGACTTGATTATTTGAAACAATCGCCACTTTGTGCAGAATTTTAACTTGGTTTGTCAGTCGATGTGGTTGGGACATAGTTGTGCTTCGTTATTTTTGATACTTGGAATAGCCTGTTTTTTCGACTTCTTCTGCCAAAGAATAGTCACCAGATTGAACAATGGTGCCAGCAGACATGATGTGAATTTGATTAGGTACAACATACTTGAGCAAGCGCTGGTAATGAGTAATCAACAAACAACCAACCCCATATTCGTGCGTCAGTTGTTCGATATTTTTCGCAATAATTTTAATTGCATCAATATCTAAACCAGAATCAGTTTCATCCAAAATGGCAAATTTGGGTTCCAGTACGAGCAACTGCAACACTTCCAAGCGTTTTTTTTCACCACCACTAAAACCCTCATTGAGTCCTCGCTTGAGCATTTCCGCTGGCATGCGGACTTTCTTGGCAAGTTTTTCAAGGGATTTTATAAAATCAATGGCTTTGGCAATTTTTTTGCCACTTTTTGGTACGTCTATTTTAAATCTTTGTTGGTATGCCTGCCACAAAAATTGCCAAACCGAAAGTCCAGGCACTGAAACAGGATACTGAAAAGCTAGCAAAAGTCCAAGTTGCGCTCTTTGATCTGGAGATAGCACTAGCACATCTTTTGAATTGAGCAAAACTGAACCTGAGATTACACCATAGTTTGGATGACCAGCCAAAGCGTAAGCCAATGAACTTTTTCCTGATCCATTGGGACCCATGAGAACATGGCATTCTCCAGCTGGAATGGTTACAGAAAAATCAGTAACAACTTGTTTACTTTCTATTTGTACGGTAAGTGATTCTATTTGAAGACCAGTATTTTTTGTTACCATTGGCATACCAGCAGGTATCGTACCACATCTGGCTTTATGCACTAGAACTGCATTCTTGAGACGACTCTAGAAAAATCAAGTAAGTCCACTACAGCATCGCAATTAGTATCGAATACCGAAACGCCTGAATTGCCAAAATGAGCGATTATGGCACTTAAGTCAAGTAGATTTACAATTCCATCGTGATTTACATCCGCAATTGCACTACAACCACCCCCGCCATTCCCACTGCCACAAAAACTTAACGTGTTGCTTGGAGCTATACGCACTGGTGGTCCTTGAGACTCAATTCTAACCATACTGAAAATATCATCACCAGCTTGGGAGTTACACAAGCAATCCAATCGCAAATCAGCTCCTCCAGGCAACCGATGTTGCCAAGAAATTTGATTAGTCGATTTTGTAACTTGATATGACTTCCAACGGTTGGTATTCGTTTTTGTGATTGTGTCACGCTGAACTTGTCCCTGGGGATTACTAAACTCAAGTGCAAACTGATCCGTACCTGCATCTAAGTACTCAATTGTGATACTCGTGGAATTAGTTTTGATACTTTGCACCTGATCCTCCAGTACTAATGAAATTTGGGTTTTCCCACTTGAGCCCTCAGTGGTAAGAGCGGTAGCAGAAAATGGGTGGGCAAATTGGCTACTAGCCAATTTGCCCGAACTCCGCAATTCTTGACCAGTTAATATCTTAGTAGCCTGATTGGGCAATTCTGCTTGCGTTTTATAACAACTATTTTGCGCTAACGCATAGTTGTTTTGATCCATCGGGATCACGCCTGCTTGCCTTCTAATCAATGTAGAATCCTCAATTTCTCCGAGACGATATAAATAAAAATCTCGATCACCCCTCTCTGTAAACTCTGCTTTGTAATAGTCGCCAACTCCCATCTCAACCGGCGGTGACGGTCGAGTACTGGGATATGAGTCCTCATCATTAAAACGCTCAGCAAAAGCAATCCAGGCCACTCTACTTTGATTGGCAGCTTTTCCATATGAATTCTCCAGTAAACCGTTGAACCAACTCAGACCAAATTGTTCAACAAACTCTCTTGTCCAGAGAAAATGTTCCTTCATTCTGTCAAACATGTCTGGTTGATAATTCAATGCTGTCAAATCCATCCAGTAGGTGCCTTGATATCGAGCATCTGAATAACAGTACCGTTCTGAGCAACGCTCCGAACTAGGCGACCGAAATGGGTAAACTGGCTCAAGACTCTTTGGCCAGGTTAGCTCAGTCATTAGTAGTGCGTCATATAACCCTATCGCACTCGGTCGAGCATTAATACCATTGCCATTTGAAGGAGCCATGCTGTTTGGTTTGAATCCAATTCCCAAAGGATAAGCGGTACGGAAAAACAGATATCGCTCATTTGGCCAGGCGGCCGCTGCTTGTAAAAATACAGGTATTTCGTGTCTTGAACCTCCATTTTTCAACACTTGATCAGTCCAAACAATACTGTCAATAATGAATTGTCTCCAAGCTTCTTGATGTTGATCTCTATATGTTTGCCCGTAACTACAATCAGCTAAATTTTTACTTGGTGTAGTTTCGTGGCTGACACCTCCCGACATTAAATACGCTTGCACCACGTAGTTATTTGGAGATTGTCGTATATGAGCAAGAGCGTCTGTAACAAACTGCTTGTAGTACCGCTGAAAAATTGGGTTGTGATACGGCACCATATCCTGAACATCACAACCCGCAAGATTGCTAACTAATTCCGACTGAGGCAGCGCTTCCTTCACGTATTCTGGTAGATATGAGATTAAGTCTTTTTCTCCATCATGGGGATTACTATCGCTTTGTAGATACTCCGTAAAAGTAATTATGACAGGCTTGAACGGTAAAATATTTCCCCGCGCATCTTTGACGCGCATGGTAGAGGCCTGTTGTAAATATCTATCAATTGCCGTCCAGTCATAAACTCCTGGAGCAGAGTTAAGATTATCCCAATCAAAAGCAATATGACTACCAAATGAACCTACTGCAAATGGCGATCTAGTTGTAGGTAAAGGATTTACATTAGGAACATGTGACCAGCAATCTATAGCGGGATCTATTCCTCGCTTGAGGGTTTCTGGATTGCAATTCTCCCAATCATTCATAATATACGGAACAGCAATGATGTTATTTTTACTCACCACCATATCGCTGTTAGGCAAAATCACCGATGAAGGAACTGTGTAAGCTTTAACATCCGTGACCAGCACAGCGCTTACCAATCCGAAATTCACGACAAACAACAGTAATCCATAGATAATATTCACGCCATCAGTCTATCAAAAAGACCATCGGAAAAATAGTTGCGATAAGTCCTTCAGATCGATTGCATTATCGCACTGCAGATCAAACTTTTCGTTTATTGAACTAACAACTTCTCCGAGTCTGGGCAACAGTAACGTAAAATCTGGTAAAGAAGTTGCACCATCTCCATTAAAATCCGCCGATTTTGCGCAGTGGTTATATGCTCCAGGCACCGTTTGTGTTGATGGTTGAGCTGTGCGAAAAAAATCAACTCCTCCAAACCGAGCGTATGTTGCCTGATGAAATACAAGTTGACGACTCGAAAGCGTCCAGTCTTTCCCGACCGCAATTTGAGCGTCAGTTTCCACATCCTGGTAGACCACCGACGAACGGCTGGGATTAAACAACACTTGAGCAGTTTGACCCTCAAGTGAAATCTCATAAACAACTGGTGAAGCTTGTATTTGAGTGAATTGGGGTGCTGGATCACTTGCCCTACTTGGAAAAAGTAAAGAAAGTAGCTTAAGCTCCGAATTTTGAATTTGTAACTGCAATGGTCGATCACCTCGACTGGGATCCTGAGGTCCTCTCAGTAATTGCACTTGAGGAAAATTAAGAAAGCTCATCCTCATTATGGCACTGCCTACGGTGTAAGTATACGGCTGAGCCAGCGTTCCCTGACCAGAAATTTGAGTCGCCGTATTTGGCATGTATACCTGCCACCAATACTCAGTTGCCCCTGTTTTTTTAAAGTCGTCATACAATAAATAAAATGGCATTGGCAACAGGTGTCTCACCAATAGCACTGTGCGAAACGCTTTTTCTATCGGAACAATGTTGGTAGTGGTAGCAAGTGAAAAGTTGCCATTTGGCAAACCAAATGTGTGTAAATTGGCATGGGAATACCGGCTATCACTGACTACCACGTCAGCATAATCTGATCTGAAAAATCGAGTAAAAGTACCTAAAGACGATGCCAATCCTGTTGCAAAAGGTGAAATAGGGGCATCGCTATTGGGTAAGGATGGATCTATCCGAACGGTATTTTGCTGACTCCATTTGCCCCGTAACGGATCATCATAAGAACGATTGTTTAAGTTTGAGATTAGCGTTTCACCATAGCCTTCCAGAGTAAATGAGTTAGGATCATAGTGTTGGTGGTTTTGCCAGCGCCAGCGATTATTGAGCCAGAGCGATGTACTAAATTGACTCGTATTCCAATCTGAGCGCAAAACCACCATTCCTCCTGGATTTTCTGTTACTCCCTGAGTTGTGCCAGCAGTCACGCTTTGCAATAATTGTGAGGGTGGAAATGCCTGACTTGTGGGTGTCTTTGATATAACATCAGGAAAATACAGCACCATACCCAAATGATCAAAGTCTTTAAAAAGAAATGGCTTGAGATTTTGAGCAGCCAAACTACCTCGGAGTCGGTACCACAACCATATATATTCACTTTTTAAACCTTGCTGTTGGGATCTGTCTAACAAATAAAGATCTGTCCCTGATAGAAATGGGCCTCCTGAATTATCTCCATATCTTGGAAATGAATCGTTTGACCCGAAGGCAGAAAGATAGAAATTCCACAAATTAGCCATGTTGGACTGAGCCACCAAATCTATCCCTTTTGATCTGCGGAGTGCATCCAGATATAGCACTGCGGCGGACAAGCCGTACTGCTGGTACACATAGCCCTCAGTGTAATCGCCGCCCAAATTAAAAGCATAATTTACATAATGGTTTCGAAACGCTGTTGTGGCGTAGTTGGACCAAGTTGAAGCAGAGTTTACCTCACCATCCAAAGCCAAGCCAATTAAGCCCAAACAGGCAATTGAGCTCGTGTGAAAATTGTGCGAGACCAATGTCGGGTCTCCAGAATAATATTGGTATAAACCAGTCCCCCATTCTATTAAAAATGCCTGAGCATTCGATTTTTCCAAAGCGGACAAATGGGGCTCAAGCAGATCATATCCTAAAACAAGCGCAGTACATGGTTGGCCATATTGATATTTTTGCGCTTCGCCATTAAATTTTGAAAAATGATAGACATCTACCCCCTGAGTATGAATTAAAAAATTTGCTTTTGCCTGATTGATTGCTTGAGAATCGTTATCAACCAAACCTACAAAACTCTGCTCAACCAACTGTCTTGACCAACCCTCGTTGATTGCCCAAGCTGGCGCTCCATTGATCCAAGTCTGAGTCCGCATCGCTTCGTATGCATGTTGCACCGCTGCGGTGGATTGAATACTGACTCGAATTTGCGAGATATCTGCTTGATTGACTACAAGGTTGGGATGGGTAGCAGCAAAAACTACAGGATTGCACAATAAAAACAACACAAAAAATAGAAAAAGGGGTGCGAATTTTCTCACCTACTCATCCTAACACAACTACAACAGCGACATCTGTAATCCAGCATTTTTTTGTGCAGTAAATGAAAAATCCACTGGGCATTCTATCAAACGATTCCATTTGTTACGAAATTTAACGTGACCTTTCTGAAAACCATAATCGTAGACATCTCGCGTCACCTCAACATCTTGCAAACAATAGTCTTTGAGCGCCTTTAAATTTCCCTCTCGATAATATTTAATGGCATCGAGGCCATTACCAGATTTTCCGATTCCCAGAGTGGCTTGGGCAACTGCATCTAAACTAATTCTATGTCCAACCTGCTTTTTTATTCTGTCAAGCAAATCAAGCGTTGGAATGGAATTGATATCCGCTTGGTAATAAGCATTCAGCGCTGGCATATCAAAACCATCAATATTAAAGCCAATAATTACATCTGCTCTCTCAAGTAGTTCGAACAGTTCTTGGAATTGATCTTCAAAATAACCTTTTAACTCCCCTTTTTCCATGGTTGAATTTCTCACACAAACACCCACAAAAGAAATTCCCAATTTTTCTGGGAAAAATCCACCAACATCTTCAAAAGCTAGTTTTGTTTCAACGTCTAGAATAACCTGTAACATACTGTTTTTTGTAGACAGTAGTTGTAACCCACGCTATTACGCTTCGTCAACCTGATGTTCTTCCAAAATTCGATTGATCTCGAGTAAACGATCTCGCACTTCAGTTTTCAGATGAGTTTCAAACAACTGCATACTTTCTTGGGTTACTCTATCTTTTTCCAACACATAAGGACGAATGCCGGAAAATAAATTGCCGCCGCCAACTGCAATGCCCGCAGCACCAGCTTCAAGCGATGTTCGCAAAGCGGTTTTTAGATGTAAATAATCTTGAGTTCTATCAACTAAAAGCCAGGGAATATCTAATTCTGCAGTAATTGTGGCGGCGGCTAAAGCAGTATGCGGATATTCCAATAGCAACATGTCAGCGACTGTTTGAAATTCGCGAATGCTAACTAATTGAGATTCTTGGAATGCTTCTTGATTAGCTGGCTGTCCTTCCGGTGGGTAGAGCGAAAGTGAAAGCACATTGGCAATTCCCTCATAGTTACAGGCATCCTTAAGTTCTGCTAGTAGCCGTTTTTTTTCCTTAACTAGTTCCCCGTGAGGGTGATAAAACAATTTGGTAAAGAGAATGCCATAATTATTTTTTACATGCGTCACCCCCCATTGCGGAAAGATGCTCGGCATTTCATTCACGAGCAATAAGTCAGTTTGTTTCTCTAGTGAGAGTAATAATCCTGTTTGAGCTGTTTTCTGTTCAAGGGCTGAAAAACCGATCTCTGGCCCCAACACTATTCCGCTTACTAGTGGCGATAGTTGAGCCACGATCAGTGACATGAGTGATTCAAGTTGGTGGCGCTGCTCATCGGTTTCCCAAGTGATACCAAAGACATCAACTAATTCGTGGATATCACTCAAGTCTAATAACAAGTATTTGCCTGTTTTTGTTTGAATTCTGGGCAGCTGCATACATGCCTAGCCTACCATATCTTGATTACCAGCACCACTTGAAGTTAGAGAATTACAAGAGGGTTAGCGTCTTGGTCTGTCACCGTAGTCGCGTCTGGGCGGACGACGATCAAAATCTCGGTTGCCACCGAAGGGGCGACGCCCACCTTGACCACCACCATCTCTGCCTCCGTCGCGTCCGCCACCTTGGCGACCTCCACCATTAGCCCGAGCTTCTTCTTCTTGCTCTGGTGTTAAAAGTGTGAGACCAATTTTGCCGTCGTCTTTGATTTCTTTGACTCGCACATGGACTACATCACCAAGCTTATACAGCTCGCTAGCGCTCGCCACATAGTCAGTAGACATGTTGGAAACATGCACCAAGCCTTCTCTCTCTGGGAGGAACTCAACGAAGACACCGTAGTCTTCAACTCTGGTAACGGCGCCGTCAAACTCGTCACCTGGTTCAATGACGCGAACAATGTTCTCCACCATTTGCATGGCTTGGGCGAGAACTTCAAGATCGGCTGAGCCGATGGTGACAATACCCAAACCTTTTTCTTCGTCTTCATCCACATCCACCGTTGCGCCAGTGGCTTCAATAATACCTCGAATAACTTTCCCTCCTGGGCCAATCACTTCGCCAATTTTGTCCTTGGGTATTTCAATCTGACGAATCTTGGGTGCAAATTGGGATAATTCTTTTCTGGGTTCATTGATTGACTTAAGCATTTGCTCCAAGATGTGCAGTCTACCAACTTTGGCTTGTGTTAACGCGGTAACCAAAATATCTTTTGAAAGCCCAGTGAGCTTGATATCCATTTGCAATGCGGTGATACCCTCGGTCGTTCCGGCAACCTTAAAGTCCATATCTCCGGTATGATCTTCAAGACCTTGAATATCAGAAAGTACAACAGATTTTTTGCCGTCACTCATGAGTCCCATGGCAATACCAGCCACTGGGCGTTTGATTGGTACACCAGCTGCCATCAGCGACAATGTACTTCCGCACACCGATGCTTGGGAAGTAGAACCATTGGAGCTAACCACTTCCGAGACAACATGAATTGCGTATGGAAATTCTAACTGAGCAGGAATTACCGGTATCAAGGCTCGTTCTGCCAAGGCCCCGTGACCAATTTCACGACGCTTTGGAAATCCAAAACGACCTGCCTCACCAGATGCATATGGAGGCATGTTGTAAAAATGCATATAGTGTCGCACCTCACTGCCTTCAATACTTTCGATTCTCTGACCAAGTGATGGACTACCCAAGGTAGTTATGGTAATGACTTGAGTGGCACCTCGTTTGAACATGGCGCTGCCATGAGTTCTGGGGAACACGTCAACTTCTGTCCAAATTTGTCTAATCTCTTCCAATGCGCGACCATCAGGTCTGACCCCTTCGTCGATGATCATTGCACGACCGACCGACTTCAATTCGTCATGAACAAGAGTTCCCACTAATTGCTCGGTAAGTAGTTCGCTTTCTTCTTTAGCGGCTTTGAGTTCTTCAACAATTTGTGTCGCAAATGCTTTGTAGTCGACGGGGATTAATCGACCTTCTTTTCCCACCATTTCTTTGAGCGTTTTAGCGTGATTTTTTGAAAGATGCTTTTGGATCTTAGCTTTCAAAGTTGTGAGGTCTTCTGCCTCTGCGTCGACTAAATTGATTTTCTCCTTGCCTACTTCTTTCGCAATGGCAGCAATTTGTTTACACATGCTGGCAAATTGCTCTTGGGCTTTAGTCATTGCTTCAATCACCACTGACTCCTCAACTTCTTTTGCTCCAGCTTCTACCATGACAATCGTTTCGCCGGTACCAGAGACAATTAAGTCTAAATCACTGGTTTCGCGTTCAGTGTGAGTCGGATTCAAAAGGTACTCACCACTTTCCTTACGATAGCCAACTCTGACTCCTGCAACAGGGCCATTGAATGGGATTTCAGAGACTGCTAGAGCAACTGCACTACCAACGAGTCCAATCATGTCTGGATCATTTTCACCATCAAAGGAAAAAACAGTGT
>CAYNWG010000001.1:42504-86290 GCA_964400865.1 uncultured Pseudomonadales bacterium | reverse complement strand
TCAGAGCTCCAGTTTTCCAAACTGGTGACGAGGGTTCGACTCCCTTCACCCGCTCCATATCGGACTGCATTTGCAAAAATGCCTTCTTAGTCCGATCTATCGAGCTATTTTCAGGTTCGAGCCACTCATTTTTCCTAATTACGCTTTTTTCGGTCTCTTTGATATACACAAATGCGTTTTTGGCGTTGATTCGGACTATTCTGTCTTTTAGCTCTAGGTTCGAGCCAAGTATCCTTAACACCATCCTTTTAGCCTCTGTGTCGTAAGAATGAAAGATTTTGGTAACATTTGCTAAGAAGGCGAGCACTTCTTCCATAACATTTGTCCAATCAGCCAAGCCATCATTTGCAATGGTTTCCTTGGTTTGTTTTTCCTCAACCAGTAACCGACTTTTCTCCTTTTGATAATCCTCTTCACTTATTAAACCCTCAATTTTCATTCCGTATAGACTCTTTTTCTCAACAAGTATTGCATCTATTCGTTTTGTTAACTTGCTTTTTTGCCCTCTTTCAAATTCGAATTCTCTCTCATTCCTTCTTCGGAGATTTTTACGAACCCACGTAACAAAGGAGGGTTTAATCTCAAGACTGTCAATAAAAGCGATTACCTGCTTTTCTACCTCAATTGCATTCAAATACTGCTGACTGCACGGACCCTTCTTTTTAACACACCGAGCATAAATAAAAGTTTGCGAAGTGCCGTTTTTATACTTCTTCAGTTTACGGTCGCAAGTGATTGCAGAACCGCATTCGCCACAACGAAGGGTTTTCATAAAATAAAAGTCATTCGTGAATTGGTGGATTTTAGCTCTTCCATCAATAATATCCTGAACGCGTTGATATTCATCAAGAGTAACCATTGGTGTATGTTTCCCATTAAAACGCTCTCCATTGTAATCAAAGAGCCCAGCGTAAAATATGTTCCTAAACAATCTAAACGCCTCTGTTCTGCTCACGGGCTTACCTGTTCTTTTACTTTTTAAACCTAATGCCGAAATTTTTTCTAATGAACTCGCAACCGTTTCATTGCCAGTGAGCATTAACTCCCACCATGAGCGACATAAGTTAAATCTGTTCGGATCTGGAAGAACTTCCTTTTGACCCTTTGGTCTAACAGGATCATTTAAATATCCCAATGGAGCGGAGCCCGGTCGCCAGCCGTTTTGAACTTTAGTGTTCATTCCTCTTTTTACATTATCGGATAGGTCTTTACTAAATTTAGTCGCCATACCAAATTCGATAAAAAGAAAGGTAGAGTTATTGCGATCGTAATCCATGGTAGGGGTGACGATCAACATACCGTTATAGTCGACGTGATCGATGAGAGTGCCACCTTCTTTAGCATTCCGACAGAGTCGATCGGCCTTCCAACAAAGAATGTGCTTTACCTCACCCTTGGAGACTCTTTCAACCATGGCTGAAAATTCTGGACGATGATCCGGGCGCTTAGCTGATTTGCTCTCTTTGTAGACACCCAGAACCGCAAACCCCTTGTCCTTGGCCAATTCTTTGCAGGTACGTTCTTGATCATCAAGGGAGAGAATTTGTCGTTCTTTATCCTCGGAAGATTTTCTACAGTATATAAAGCAAGTATTCATGTTATTTTGACTACCAGGTAAGATTATTCTTACTTCTGGATTGTGTTGATGTTAACTCTGTTGCGTTTGTTTGCAAGTGATTTTTCGATTAGGGTATCGACCAATAACAATAATGCAGTCGCCTGCTCAAAAGCCTGTTCATCAGTTAGCCTCACCCCATACTCTTTCAGGGCGATTTCCTTAAATTCATCAAGCTCCTCACGCGTTACAAGAGAATTTGTAAGTATTGGGGTGTTATCGTCATTTGTTGATCTTTGAGCAGCAATTTCTGTCATCTTTATAACTAAAGGTACAGAAACTGTTGATTTACCTCAATAAACTTTGTGAGTTAATTTGTCCACTTATGTAAATAAGTGGGAAGCTTGTGTACATTACTGATCAAATACTCTGCATTTGCTATGATAAAAGCATGCCAAACTTTTTTCGTCAGGAGAAAAAACAGCCATTTATGTACTCTGCAATTGAGACACGGAAAAGTAAACCGAGCTACTCAGGCTGGATTATAGGAGGTGTTTTGCTAGGCGGTTTATTACTCGGAGCATACTTAATTCTTACCAAGTGACCTTGACTCTGGAGGTCATGTTTGGTATATTTACAGTACCGAATGACCTTTGTGGTGAAGGTACCTTACTTTTAGGGAACTGTTGACACTAGCAATAGTGATTCAACTTAGCCACAGAGGTCGCTTTGTTTAGTAGGGCTTCCATAAATCTTCCTCTCTCTTCCTGATCATCTTATAAAACGAGTCGTCCTTTTTGTTGTATTTTCTGTAAATTGCGCCGCATACCATATCGGCCAGCTGCAAGAGGTTGTTGCTTTTGGAGTCCTTGTGTCGAATTTCTCCAATGAGTTTATTCATGTCAGTGTTTAGTTTTTTCTTTAAGTACCGATTGAACTTTTGAATGAAGGCTTTTGACTGAGCCGTTCTATCAACAAAAAGCGAAGCGTTCTTGACTCGACCTTGAGCTCTGAGAAATAACTGGTCTGTGACTAGCATGTATAAACTCTCTTCCGGATTACCTGGTTCACGCTGTGCCAATTTTTCTTTGTCGATGACTATCGTTCGATATCGAAAGTCAAACTTAGACAGCTTATGAAGAAACACCGTCTTAAACTTGTTCGACGTGCCAGTGCTAAATTTAAACTCTTTGGTTGCTGGAAATTTAAGTTCTGTGTGCAATTCATTGATAGCTTCATTTGCTTTTGCTGCGCTTTCGAGATTGTCAAAAATAACGATTGTTAATACAAAGTACCTACTGGAGGCAGTCTTCAACTTGAATCCAGTATCCCCGGATTCGTCCATAAAAATGAGCATCGCTAGTGGCATAAGCCCCCCTTTAAAACAACGTTCTTCCCATATTGAGTAAAATCCTCTGGAACAGAAAAAAAGTTGGCGATCTCCGCAACCGTAAGATGTTTAACTTTTTTGAGCTCCTTGTTTGGCATGAGAAGTTCTGCAGCAAAACATTGTGCTTCATGCTCTTGCTTAAAGGCGGTGAATTGGTCCCGGCTTTCAAAATAAAGGTGATTCCCTTGGTGTAAAAAATGGTGTCCTAAGGCGTGTGCAATGAGCTCACGCTGTTTTTTTGGGGACTCGTTTTTGTTAATGCCAATACTATCCCCGAGATAAACCTCCTTTACTCTTCCATGAAACGACCAAGTATCAAGCGTTAGCTCTTCACCATCAATAATTGTCTGTAAATTAACTGGGGCAGTAGTCAGGTGATACTTTCGCAAAACCTGCCTAGCCTTTTTTTGGGCTTTTATCATATTTTTTATTCCTTCTGGACTTCACATATTCGATGTAGTCCAGAACGGTTTGCCTTTCACGAACAGTCATATCCTGAACTTCCTTCAACATTAAAGTGAATGTAGCGTCCTCTTTAACTTTTTTACTTGTTTCATCCCAATAGCCAGCTTTGTTTAGTAGTAGTTCATAAGGAATGTTGTACGCCTCAGCCAAACCTTTGAGTTTAAAAGGAGAAGGATGAAGATATTTCCCTGACTCTAAGTTGGAAAGATAGCCGCGTGAGATAGCTGCTTGTACCTCCAGCTTCTCCTCAGAGATAGCTTGTTTTATTAAGTCGATGACAACACGAATGGTGTAGCCTTTTGCTTCTCTAACAGATCTGAGATATTCCCAAACGGTGGCAAAGTCGTCTGGTCCCTGAAACTTGGTTTTAGGTACTGGTGTGTTTTTCATAGATTAAAAATTGCTCCGCTAATTTATTGTAGCAAATAAAGTAAGAAATCTCTTACTAATCATATTATAATGAGAATAGATTACATAAATGAACATAAATCATCATAAAGTTTATTGAAGTAAATTACAAGAATCTGTACTTTATTATTAAAGATGACAACTACTGCCCACAAAAAGACAATCTACATCAATAAAGACAAGAGAGTTCACAGTGAGCTCTTTGATGAAATCAGGCTTACTAAAGGCCTCTCCAGATTTCAGTTGGCAATAGACGTTGAGCTTTCTCCACAAACAGTCAGGCGGGTTTTAGTTATCGGCGGTGACCCACGGCCTTCGACTGTAAAAAAAGTCGGCGATTACTTAGGTATCCCTGCTGGTAAATGGTATATCGACAGAGAACCACTAGATACGACTGACGTTCCTGAAAATAATGCAATCTAGCAAAAAACAGTAAGGCCTATGAAAAGTTGCACGAAAACCAAACATGAGCAAAGTAGCAAGACTCAACTATACAACTATAAATCACGATGCCAGGGTGAGACTTGGCTTAACTATTAACGAGTATTGTGTGTTTGACTTAATTCACAACCTAGCCACTAATCCCAAAAATACCCAGATGGGTTGGTGTTATGCAAGAAAAGAAACACTGGCCAGTTACCTAGATTTAGGTAGAGCAACGGTTTTTAGAGCTATAAACAAAGGTCTATCACTTAGACTCCTAGAAAAACATCCCGATCAACCAGCACTCATAAAAGCAACCAGTAGTTGGTTTGATGAAGTGATGATCAAAACAGAGTCTCAAAATGAGACTGCCAGTATCAAACCGAGATACGATTCGTATCAAAATGAGACTTTTTCGCGTCTCAAATTGAGAGCAAACAAAGATATAGACAAAGAAAATGACAATAGTACTGGAAGTCATAAAAATTTAAGAAACGGTCTCGCTTCGATAGGAGAAATAGTTGAGCAACGTAAACCCCTCAAAGCCAAGAACAATGGAGTCAAGTATGAATGGCAGGTCGATGCTATACGACTTTGGGGCGAGCTTGGATTAATCGGAGATCCGAGCCGACAATTTTTCAACCATGTTAAGAAAGCTTTCCTTAATAGCGAGGAAAGTAGGTTGGCAGTAGCCCTATCGTACTGCAAGGATGCTGTCGGCGTTCGGAGCAAAGAGCAGTTGTTTTATTGGCGATGTGCAAACGACTAAATATGAGAAAAATAATATTAATACTACTAGCTGTATTTTGTTTCTCGCTCACTGCGTTGGTGATATTTGATAAGAATCGGGAGCAGGATGTCGAGTTGATTTCTCCGATTCCTGAAAAGAGAGACTCACCTATGCCTAGCGAAAAAGAAGATTACAACAACTATAGAACTCAGGCAATCAAAGATTTACTAGGCGAATTTAGAAGCCCTCTTGAGAATAAAAGCCCAACTTTTGTCAGCTGTGCAGACGAACATAATGTTAACCCTTATTTATTAGTCGGCATCAGTAAAGTCGAAAGCACTTTCGGGAAAAATGCTTGTGAAGGCAACCCTTTTGGTTGGAGCAGTTGTAAAACGCCTTTTCAAACTTTTGATTCATCCTGTCAGGCAGTTGCCAAGGGAATAGCGACCCTCTCCTACTATGAGCAGTATCGAAGCACCAAACGAATTCGAGATCTAGGCCAAACATACTGCCCTGCTTCAACTGGCTGTAATACCGACAGCTGGATAAACACAGTCAGTGAAGTTGTAACAGAGCTTGAAGAAAGAGAGCTTATTTTATCACTTGATGAACTGACAACACTTACTCCAGCCAGCAAATCGATCAAAGAACTGGAAATAAATACTCAAGTACTAAAGTCTCACTCAGCCAAAGCAACAGGAACAACTCTCGAAGTAATCGAAATATTAATCAGAGCAAACGAGAGGGCTCTGTATAAAACACAGCATGAATCATGAAATTTATAGATTTATTCGCCGGCATTGGAGGTTTTAGATATGGGCTACAAAAAGTGGAAATTGAATCCGAAAGTAGCTCCGACCATGAGAGCGGAGCATCACAACACGGCCAGCGTGCATTTCATTGCGTCTGGTCCAACGAGTGGGACAAATATGCCAATCAAATTTACACCAAGCACTTCGGAGAGTGTGACTCCAGAGACATCAGAACAATCGATACAAAAGACATCCCAAACCATGATCTCCTCTGTGCTGGCTTTCCTTGTCAATCATTTAGTATCGCAGGCAAAAGATTGGGATTTGAAGACACCAGAGGGACGATGTTTTTTGAAATCGCTCGGATTATCCGAGACAAAAGACCCCGATATTTTCTCCTTGAAAACGTTAAGGGGTTACTTAGTCATGACGAAGGAAAAACTTTCCAGACAATACTTGGGGTTCTCTCCAACCTGGGGTATGAGTATCAATGGCAAGTTCTTAACAGCAAAAATTTTGGAGTTCCACAAAACAGGGAGAGAGTGTTCATTGTCGGACATCTTAGAGAAGCAAGTCGACCAGAAGTATTTCCTATCGGCGAAAGCCACACAGTTCTTAATCAGAAGAAGCATGCAGAACAAGAAAGAAGGTCGAGGGTTTCGAGCACGATTGATGCCCGTTATGGATCCCTCCGAAATGCCGGAGAAACCTATCTCCACTACATCGGAGGTATCAGAGGAAAAAGAGATATGTGGTTAAAAGACAATAAACAAAACAGTCGAAACTTTAGCCAAGGCCAGAGGGTTTATTCATCCGATGGCATAGCTTCAACCATAGCCGGAAACGCTGGTGGCTTAGGCGGCAAGACGGGTTTGTACGCAATTCCGGTCTTAACGCCAGATCGAATGGAAAAACGCCAAAACGGCCGAAGATTCAAAAATGATGGTGAGCCGGCCTTTACCTTAACTAGCCAAGACAAACATGGAGTATATGACGGTTTAAACATTCGTCGCTTAACTCCTATCGAGTGTGAGCGACTGCAAGGATTCCCAGATAACTGGACTGAAGGGATTAGTGATACACAGCGATATAAGTGTCTTGGAAACGCAGTAACAACATTGGTCATCACGGAAATAGGTCGAAAACTCATTCAAACAAAGGAGGTGAATCAAATATGAAACCTGGATTAAAAGACAAAAACCCTAAAAATCCAAAGTATCACTTTGAAGGAACGAAGCAAAGTGAATCCGGCAAAGCTATTTATATCGTTCTGGAGATAAAGACAGGAAAGACTATGGAATGGTCGGAGGAAACATTTAATAAAAACAAATTGCAAGTTGAATATTAAACATATGATCAAAACCAGAACTGAAATACTAGACGAAATTTATAACAGCGTTCATGAGGAGATTCTCAGAATGGAAGTCGCCATCGATACATTGGCAGATATTGATGATGACGCTGTTATTGAAACTGTGGTCAAGCGTTCCCCTTTAGGAGCCAGAGAAGAAAACCTGACAAAAAAAGATGTGATTGCCAAATACGCCAAAGATATTGAGAAGCGGGAAAAAGTGCTGAAAGTTATTAAAAAATTGTTAAACAAAAATGAATGAGAAAGAAAAATACAAGTTTATTCCTCTCCTAGCTCAAGATGGGAATAAATTGCGAAGGTACGAAATTCTTATTCTGAAAGCGAAGATAAATATTAAAAAATTATTAAATCTATGGAAAATAAAACATACCCAGCAATAGCAATAAGCTCGCTGAGATTTGCGGAATACAACCCCCGCAAAGTAACCAGGAGCGTTATTGACCAATTAAAGCGCTCACTTCAAGAGTTTGGTTGTCCTGTACCCATCGTCGTCAATACTCACAAAGGTAGAGAAAACATCATCATAGGCGGCGAAAAAAGAGTACGAGCCGCAACGGAGCTAGGCTGGACAGAGATTCCCTACAGTTCCGTTGATATTCCGCTACAAAAGGAAAAAGCACTAAATCTTGCACTTAACAAGATTGAAGATCAATGGGATGAAGAAAAACTAGCTCAAATAATAACAGACCTCACTCAGTCAGACTTTGATATTTCGCTTACTGGTTTTAACGAAGTGGAAGTAAGTAATCTTTTGGATACAACAATGCTACTGGAACAGGAAGAAGAAAAGCCCTGGGACACAGAAGAAGAAATTAAGAATATCACTGAACCAATATCAAAATACGGCGAGGTTTATCAGATTGGTCCTCATCGGTTGATGTGTGGTGACTCCACCAATACAGAAGACGTTAAAAAACTCATGGGAGAAAAACTGGCAGACATGGTGTTTACAGATCCTCCCTATAACGTTGCTCACACCAGTAAGGAAAAGCAGGGTAAGTTTCATACGGAAAAAGGGATAATTCTGGGTGACGATCAGAGTCAAGAAGACTTCAAAAAGTTTACTGAGGGATTTTTCAATACCATGCGGGACGCTCTCAAAGCTGGAGGGGTTATTTACGTTTGCACTGGATATACCTCATATCCACTGTTTTATTACCAGATGCTGAATTCTGGTTTTGTATTTAGTAGCACTATTGTCTGGGTTAAACCATCCTTCTCCATTGGTTGGAGTGATTATAAAAAACAATATGAGCAGATCATGAAGGGTAAATTGTCCAAAGGGAAAACCAAAGCAGAGGGAATCATTTATGGCTGGAAACAAGGTGAAAGGCATGTCTTCACAGGAGAAGCAAACGAAAGCGATGTCTGGAACATGCCCAGAAAAGCAGTTACCGAGATGGTCCACCCAACTGAAAAACCGGAGTGGCTGATCATGAAAGCACTCAAAGGAGGTAGCAGGTTTGGCAATATTGTTCTTGACCTTTTTGGCGGATCCGGAAGTACCCTCATGGCAGCACATAAGACAGGCAGAATCGCATATCTCATGGAACGAGATGAAAAGTTCTGTGACCTAATTCGTAAACGAGCAAAAAGGTTAAAAATGTAATGTTTTATGAAGAAAAAACAGGCTAAGCCACAAATTCTAATAGAGCAAATGCCAGGAGAAACAGAGGCTCAGTTTTCGGCATTTTTGGCATATTGTTCCATGCTGAAAAGAAGTATTCGGGAGGTGAGCAAAAGGTGGGCAGAAATGGGGCGGGAATTGGAGGAACAGAACTCAAGATTCAGATTAGGAAAAAGGCCAGCACTAAAAACATTATTTCAGTGGTCAAGCAACTTTCATTGGGTTCAAAGATCCAAGCTTTGGGATGAGGAAAAAAAAGAGTTAATGACACTGGAGTTTCAGAGATCAGAAAAACAAAGGGCGATCAAAGTTTCACGCTTATACGAAAAGATAGGAACCTACTTATTATTTCAGGTTAATAGGTCACGTCCAATTACAGTAGATGACTTCAAAAAAGCTTGGGAAATGTTTCGGACTGAGTCAGGACTTTCTACCGGAAAAACAGAGGTCGCTCACACCATTAACGAAGAAGACCAAAAACCACCAACTCCAGAGGAGCAAGCTTTAGGCAAAGAAATTGATCAGGCAATTAAGAACTTTTATGATAGACAACGAAATACAACAAAAAAATAGCATCTTGTTCTGGATTACAGAGAATAAGATTAAAAATGAAAACGGTGATCCAATCGAATTTAAAGATCACCGCTTTATGTTGGATATTTATTCCGATTGGTCTCTAGTGCAGGTAATCCGTAAAGGATCGCAGATCGGAGCCAGCACAATGGAAATCTTGCGAGCTTTACACGCAGCAAGGTTTTGGGGTATTAATCAGATTTATACTCTGCCGACTGTAGACGACGTTTCAGAATTTGTTAAGAGCAAAGTGAATCGTCTTATTAAGGTAAACCCCTGCATTCTGGAGGGAGTTAGTGGTAAAGATGTCGACTCGATAGAACAAAAGCAAATTGGTAAATCCTTTCTCTTTTTCAAAGGAACCTATACTGAAAAAGAGGCTATCATGTTGACCTCTGACCGCAATATTCATGATGAGCTAGATAAATCAAAACCAGAAGTGGTAAGAGACTACACCTCCCGTATGGGTTACTCCAAAATCAGGAGTCAGCATTTTTTCTCAACCCCCACTACCCCAGACTTCGGTGTAGACAAAATATTTGAGCAGTCCGATCAAAAACACTGGAGGTTTAGTTGTCCACACTGTAGCTACCGACAGCACATGGAATGGGAGAAAAACGTTGATGAAGAACGAGGTATTTATATTTGCCAGCAATGTAAAAAAGAAGTCTCCCCAAGCCATATAAACGACTATGGTAGTTGGGAGGCTCGTTTCCCAGGCAGACCCATCTCCGGATACTGGATTAGTCAAATGCACTGTCCTTGGAAGACTGCAGCCAATTTAATCCAGGAACGAAAAGATGCAGACGATGACACCTACTTTTTCAATTTTGTACTAGGGTTGCCATATCTTGCTGCAGACCAAAAGATTCCAGCTAGTCTCTTTATTCGAAATGTGACTGAGACAAAAGCCGACACCACAGGTGAATATAACGTAATGGGCATCGATACAGGAATGGGAACCGGCAAAGGCAATCATGTAATAATCGGCAATAAGAAAGGGATCTTCTGGATTGGCATTCTCCAAGACCACGAAGGACAAGATCGATGGCAACAAACATCTGACCTTATTAAATTTTTTGATGTCAGAGTGGTTGTAATTGATGGTCAGCCATATACCGCTGAAGCATTTGATCTGGCCAAAGAGTTTCCCTACAGAGTTTATCTGAGCTGGTTTAAAGACGATCCTAAAATGCTTGAGGTTATTCGTTTCTTCGACGAAAAAGAAAACAAAGACTCGGCCTTCGAAGATGAGGTAAAGGTTTTTTCCTCACGCACCCGGATCATGGATGACACGATATCAGCCCTAAGAAGGGGCGATATTAAGTTTGCTGTCCCAGCCAGCAACCCAGCTTTCAAGCTTCTCATCACTCATGCTCAGACAATGTACGCAAGAACAGTTACCGATAAGTTCGGTCAGGCTAGGCGCGAATGGGCTAATACCGGACCAAATGATTTCTGGCTATCACTTATTTATTGGCAGATAGCCATGAGAAAAAGACTGAAATATGAACCAAATAAATAAACTAGCCGACACAACAATAGCTGTTACACCAGCAGAAGCCAAGATCGTTGAAGATATCCGAGCGGTTAAATTTGGCAAGGTTGAGGTGTTTATACAAAACGGTAAACCTTATCGCAAAGAAATCACCGAACAGCAAAGAATCGATCCTAAAGAAGGCGGTAGTGCCGGAGAAACACCCAAGAAACAAAGTGATGTTGAGCTTTGATAAACAAAGTTTGACTTCTTGAGGTGTTTGATGATAATTGCTTGTTGCATGAACAAAAAACCTAAAGCACCAGAGGAATATCGAAGGCTTAAAAAGCAATGCCTAGGCATGTTGCGACAAATTGAAAATGGTTTAGAAAAGCATGTCGGAAAAGATAAGAAGCCAAGCTATGGCCATGTGGGAGACTTGCACTTTATAAAAGACCAACTTGAAAGCATATGCAAATTTATAAGCCTTTAAAAAAGATTGAGAATTACGCCGACCCTAAGCTGGAAAGACGCCTAGCTTACTCCTTCGGTGTGATTTACGTCATTGTGATCACCCTATTAGCTGTTAAAGGAATCCTATGGCTACTAAGATAACAAAAGAAGATTTCCAAGCGTACTTAAAAGTACAAAGCTCTGGCAAGACCAATATGTTTGACCTAAGGAACGTTGTGAAGCTATCTGGTCTCTCCAGAGAAAAAATCTTGGAAATAATGACTAACTACCGTATATACAAAAAAAGATGGGAGGTGGTAGGACATGAAGCAAAAACAAGACAGTGATGAGGATCAAAAAATTAAATATCAGATCTACAGGAAACTCGACAGAGCCCAAGCATTAGTCAATGAGATCAAAGAGCTGATGAAAAAAATTAATCTAATTCCTTCTACTTCAGGAGAAACAACCTTAAAATAATATTTAGTGAGCCTTATATTCCAGAATATCTCCAGGCTGACAGTCTAAGGCTTTACAGATTGCCTCCAATGTTGAAAAACGAATCGCCTTAGCTCTGCCATTTTTTAAAATAGAAAGATTAGCCATAGTAATACCAACCCTCTGTGAAAGTTCAGTTACACTCATTTTCCGCTTTGCCAGCATGACATCGATGTTTATTATTATTGCCATAAAAATACCTCATACCGTTAGATCATTTTCTGATTTTATGTCGACAGCATTCTGGAGAAGCTTTTGAAAGACACCGGCGGCTGTAGCAATCACACCAAATGCGAGTGACATGACAATACCAAGCATTGTGGGACCGGCTGGGTCATCATCTACACCAAGCGGCGCAAGGAAGCGGATGTAGAGTAGTGCTAATGCAATAAAGCCGATAAGGCTTAGGGAAGAAAGCTTCATATTCTTGAGTGTATTAACAGCGCCTTGAGAAAAGGCTTTATTCGCATCAATGAAGTTTAATAATTTGAATGCCTGGTATAAGCCAATGAAAAATGGAATTGAAGCGATATAAGAGTAAATAATTAGCGGATCAGCATAGATACTGATCAGATCCAGGTTAGCAGCTCTTCCTTCCGTCTGAGGAAACCAAAGCATACCAGCAAGCGTGCCAACTGCAATCAGGCAAAGTACGACCTTTAAGATTAATGTTGAACTTCGTTTCATAGTGAGTCCTTATTTGTTTTGGTGACTGAATTATAGTTTATAATTTATCGTTTGTCAATATATTAGTATCGTTATTCGTTGATAGAATTATAGTATGTCCGCAACCTCTTCTCCAGAAGTTCGCTATAATTGTATAAGAAGTAAAAATGTTACTTTTCCAAAACTCATCCGTTCTCTTTTATAGAGGGGTGGGACAGGACAAATAAAAAATGATGAAACCACCTTTTGAAGATGTAGTCAGAGATTACATCCGACTAGTTTATTTTTTTGCGAAAAAGTCCTTGTCCCAACAAGAAGACATCGATGATGTCGTCCAAGAAACCTTTTTAAAAGCTATGAAAGCATACAACAATTTCAAATTTAATAGCGAGGGTGAGTTGAAAAGTTGGCTCTTGACCATCTGCAGACACGTTATAACCGACATGTTCAGATCCAATAAGAACACCATCTCGATTGAACAAAATAATATTGAGTTATTTGACGACAGCGATGTAGAGGTGTTGCTTGAGGCAAAGATTACCCACGAAGAAGATGTTGAGAAGGTAACGTCAGCACTAAAAAAGCTTAAATCAGCCGAGCAGGAAATTATCAGACTGCGAGTCAATGAAGAAATGTCATTTGACGATATCGCAACCGCTCTTGATTCAAAAGAGCCAGCCGTTAAAATGCGCTTTTACAGAGCCCTAGTTAAGCTTAAAGAATCACTACTATGAAATTACGAAACATTATTCGATCATTTTTCCTTCAGGAAAGTAAGAAAGAGTTCAAGCACATAAGTGCGTTGGAAACACGAATCTTGGCAAGAGTTAGGGAAGAAAAAGAGCTGGAAATAGAATTGGATAAATCATTCACTCCTACTCCAAGACCGTTCTGGACCTTTCGATTCCCTCTTGCTTTTGCGACAGTGGTTTTACTTGTTTTCTTTATCGGAGTCCTTACCAACAACTCACCCGTTTTTGCTAAAGGATCCATTATTGATGCACTTATTAGTTTAAAGAACCAACTACAACAGGAACTAACACAACTACTTAGCAACGATCCCTCCTACAGAGACAAGAGTACTCAGAAGTATAAACAGTCTCAACAAGAATGGTGTTCTGTCAGTGCAAGACCTCCAGAGGAACAGGAGAAAGCGGTCGCAGCAATAAGAGATTTTATAGATAGACCAGATGCAAATGTTGAGTACGAATGTGTTGTTAGAAATCCAAATAATCAAGACGAAGAACCGCTTATAGAAACCTACACCTTAGATTTCGATCGATTCATAATCGATATAAAAACAAATCAAGTCGTTGAAATGTCAGCTATAGAAGGTGCTTGGGGAGAAAATAAAGACGGATCTAGATGGTCCAGTCCTAAGAAGGAATATGACTATACTCCACGCTACACACAACTAGAAGCAGAAAAACGGGCGCGTGAATTTATAGCAAACCACCAAATAGCCCTAGGGAAAATAGAGGTAGAAAAACTCACCCTGGTTAGTGAAGCGAAGGACGATGAATCTGGTCATGTAAATTATTTCTTTACTTGGCGGGGTGACCCAAGAAAAGAAAATGGCGAAACATTTACTCCTCAACTAACTCTCACAATGACACAAGGTGGCCAAATAGTTCACTTTTCAAACCATCTTAAACGATAGGCGAAAAGTAAAAACTGGATATTCTTAAAAGTCCCGGTATACTTGGGGTGATTTATGAAAAACATAAAGATTATTACAACAATAGCCGTAGCAACGATACTTCTTGTTTCGACACTTTTCATTACAAGCGCTCCGAAAAAAGAAGCTGATCCAGCAATTTTTACCATTAGTAGAACAAACCAGGAACAAACAGCAAAGCGACTCAGTGACGGCGAGTATCTTCGATTCCCTTGGGCTTTACCCTTAGCACGCATAATAACCCTCCATTTCGGCCCAATTGAACCAGGTGGATATAAAATCTCCCAGAGCATGAACGCCCGAGAACTCATAATCGTCCTCACCTCTGAGCCGCAACTCAAATGGATCACTATCCCAGAAGGACTCAGAAAAGAAGAAATTGGCGAGCGTTTGGCAAAAGAACTTCACTGGAGTAATGAAGAACTCGAAAAGTGGAACTCCACCTACACGGCGATGCAATACGACTACAGAGAAGGAGTATATTCTCCAGACACTTACCTAATACCAACTGACGAAAACGGCCTAGATACAGCTAAGCGAATGATAAATCGCTTCAATGAGCGATTTGCAGGCTATCCAGAGAAATTCACCGCAAAAAATATTAAATGGACCACTGCACTCACTCTTGCCTCAATTATCCAACGTGAGGCAGCCGGATCCCACGATATGCCACTAATCGCCGGGATACTATGGAATAGGCTTGATCAAAACAAACAACTGGAAATTGATGCCACGGTGCAATATGCAAGAGGAAAAACTGAAAACGGCTGGTGGTCGCCCATTAAAGGAAGCGATACTAGGAGCATAGAGTCACCTTTTAATACTTATCTCAACAAAGGATTGCCACCTCACCCAATCTCTAACCCAGGTATGGACGCTATTGAGGCGGTCTTGAACCCAGAACCAACAGATTGTATCTACTATCTCCACGACTCAGAAGGAATCATCCACTGCAGTGCATCTTTCGCAGAACACGAACTAAATATTGACCAATATCTCCGCTAATTCCTCGAGTAATAAACCCTGTAATCACCACTAATAAACAGGACTTGACATTCTCAAAATGTTCTGCAATCATTGATGTATGAGAAGTAAGAATAGTAAGATAACTCTTACCTTATACCCACCAGCTCGCTTCAATCTATCTCATTCATTTTCCCTGAAAACCCAGCTTATTAATAATTATCGCTGGGTTATTTATTAATTAAACACAATAGAAAGGAGGTGAAAAAAATGAAAATCAAAAACCAAGCCAAAATCGTGCTACCTGCATTCGCTGCAGTCGTAGTACTAGCAGGATTAGTAACTGCTGTTTCTGCACAGTCTGGCCCAAGTCTCGATGCCCTTACCGAGAGCTTGAAAACCAAGACAGAAGCTGCCATTAGTGCTGGCAACGTCAGTGACGGCGTTCACGACGGTGAAAAAGTCTTTACTGGTGATTCCGCTAAGCAATTAGTGGATTTACACAGACAGGCTTCCAACGCGAAGGAAGAATCTCTGGCGCGTCCCGCATCAGAGAGATCAGCTGCAGTCGCAAAAATCCGAGCTTTCAGTGGCAATGACGGTCTCAATCCGGAGTATGTCTCTACTTCTAGATCAAGCTATAACAACCAAGTTAATGCTGAATTCTACATGGTAGGCAAAGACTACTTCGAAGTAGACATGCGAACGAATGAAATCGTTCAATTCGGACCGGCTCCATTGGCAATAGGAGAAGCAGCTAAGGTGTACAACACTGAAGCAAAGTTTGCTCCTGAGCAATTGGAAGTAAAAGCCAGAGAGTTCATCGCTAAGAATGCACCAAATGCTGATCTCAGCAAATTAACTGCAAGCACAGGCGAAAAAAGCGGTACCAACTTCTTCTTCAGATTTACTGATGAATCGAGGAAGATAGATGGAACCAAACCATTCGTACAGGTTGGACTTACTGTCGGTGGTGACCTTCTCAGCTATACAAATACGCTGGGATTGTAAGCGAGGGCAAAAATTAAAAAAAGAAAGGAGGTGAAAAAAATGAAAAAACTATCAAAAATGCTATTCGGGTTACTTGTTGGAGTCTTCATGATGACAACAGGAGCACAAGCTGCCCACGCTGCAGTCTCTATCTACGCGAATGATGGAGGCTACTATACGGCATATGGTCCAGGTCAGTACTGGTACCAGGTGAATAATGAGGGTTACTGTTATGACAGTGGAAGTTGTAGTCCAACTACCATGAAGTATACATACTCTGGATGTTCACTAAGCAATTATGCCAAGTGGAATAACGGTGCTGGTCCAAATGGTTGGGCTACTCATGATACCTATATTCCAGGTACCAATGCGGTTAACACGGCAGCTCCGTACTTGCTCAGCTACAACACAGCAAGCCAGTACAACTTTTCTATAAACCAGAATTCATACTATGATGCCTGGGTAAGAACAGATCCAAGCGATCCGTGGTGGTACAACATTGGAAATGTCTGGTTGGATGATAATCCATGCAATGGCACGTCCAAAATTGGCTTTGATGAAATGAAGATAGCCGACTAGGTGAGTCTTCGTTTTATATCTGTTCCTGCCTAGCCCCCCTGATCAAGGGGCTAGGTTCGTTCTTAAAAGGTTTTGTAAGACAAATAAGATAAGTAGGAAAATTGTTGGACTTGAGTACTTTAATTTGATATATTCAGGTTAACAGATATGAGAAAAATAGTGATACCAACCACAATTGCCATCCTCCTCCTAATCTTCGCTGGTAGTTATATTTATCTAAAGAGCCGTAACACATACCCCGAAAACTACCTTCCTCCCGAGCAGCGTAAGACCGTAGAAGCCTACTTTATAGAGCATATGCGAGTAAGCCCAGCCGAAGCCCAAGAAATGGCTACAAACGGCGTTGACCTACGAGTAAGCAAGACAACAACAGTCCAAGGCATAGTGGGAAACCTTTATTACTATGGATTTATAGATAGCGAAGCAAAACTCAACAAACTCTTAGAGACAACTAAAGACACTACATCCGGCCAAGAGGATTCAATCAAAGTGGGTAACAATACCATCGATGTAAACAGCCATTACTACTTAAACTACCAAATGACTGATGAAGAAATCGCGGATACCTTGCTCAACAAGGCTAAATTCGCTAACGATTTCACCGCTTATAACTACCTATTTATGCCAAGTGGACGCGGTGGACCAAGTCAAAGACCAGAAAAATAACACTATGAAACTAAAACCAATAACACTTATTGCTCTCGCCGTGATCGTAATATCAGGTATATGGATATATTCCCAAAGGCAAGCGGCCATTAAATCGGCGGCGCCTATATCAGAACAAGCTAAAACTACTCCAACACCAGAACCAACTCCAGGCAGAGCACTCAAGCAGAATGAGAAATTTATAGCGCCCGTCGGTCTTTATGTGACTGTGCCAGAAGGAATGAGATTTAGGCAAGATATAGCAAATGATCGTTTTATCAATTTTTACATAGAATCAGGACCTGAGGATGAGCCGACTTACCAATTTTATAGCCTTTATCAAGCAGACAACGAAATGACAGAACAAGGATTAGAGCAAGCAAAGAAAGATACAGACCCAGACACCATCAAAAAAGCCACCGTGGGCGATTACGTGGGCTTTGAAGGGCTTGTTGTCGGCCCTAAGACTAGATACCAAGTCCTTGTCATTAAAGACGGCAAACCCCTCTCTTTCTCAACATGGCCACCAACAGAGGAAAATATCGCAATTACAGAGAAGATACTGTCCACGATAAGCTTCCAGTAGAACCAACCTACGGTTTAACCATCTCCATCAACTCTTCTTCTCGCTCGTATGCCTTGAGTCTGCCAGAAACAATGCCAAGTCTGTTGTGAATCCCTTCACTCATGAGTCGCCAGTTGGTGTCTTCTAGTGCAGCTTTAATAAGTTTCTTTAGAGTGTTGGTACTGTCGTATTCCTTCCGGTCATCCTTACTGTCGGTGGCAGTAAAGTCGACAATAACGTATTTACCCAGCTCTGGCTTCCCAAACTCTAGGTCAACATACCCTTCTTTGGCTACTGCCTTAGTCACAATTTCTTTTAATTGACTGAGCTTGACCTGTTTTAACTGTTTGGCTTTCTGGTAGATAGGGTCTTTTTCTTTTTTCTCTTGTTCTTTCCACTCCTTTGCCAGAGCAACTATGCCATCAAGATTAGCCACTGCCTTCGGTCCCTCTTCATCGTTAAGGCAGAACTCCTCGCGATACTCCTGAAATAGTTTTTGCTTGCGCTCTTCTTCTTTTTGTTGCTCCTCACGTCTTTTTTTAGAGTCGAGTACATCGACCTCTTTGAAATCACAGTTGGGGCAGAAAGTAGTAATGGTTAGTGTCTCGCCCTTTTTCTTATACTTAGTCTGAAGTTCTACCTGACACTTTTTACACTTGGGCTTTTCATAATCCCAAGGAGAGCCATCTTCATAGAAGATTTGGCGTTTTTTGCACTTCAAGCACTCAAACATAAAGGACACTCGGGGCTCTTTATCATAAGCATCGTGCAGAGTCTTCTCCATAATTTTTGTAGGAGAGTAACACTTGTTACAAAGGATGTTTTCAGGAGGCTCTGCGTTGTCGAGTTTTTCCTGCCGAACACGGTCTGCTTCCATCCACTCGGCAATGATGTCTTTCTTGCGGCGATACCTCTGAATTTTTATAGTGTTAACTAGGTAGCTGCAACACTTGTGAACTTCTTTATCGAAGTCGGTATCTGGTTCTTTAGTTTTTAATTCCCCCCGATGTTGCTCCATGCCTTTACGCATGCGCCAATACCAATCGAGGCACTCTTCGATGGTGTGGAGGTCATAAAGATCTTCGTAATATGAATGAGCCTTGAGATATCTGTACATGTGTTTTTAAGTCCATATTTGGCGTATTACTCAAGTTTCCTAATGTTCCAATTACCGCTATTCTCAGACTTCCAAGTAATCCATATTCCCTCAAAGAAACGATCAAAGTAATGATCCGTCTTGAAGGGAATATATTTATACATAAAAGTATCAACATCTGAATCAGTAAGTAATGGACTATGAAGGTTGCAAAGCAAAACAATTTTACCCGTAAAACCATCATAATTCCCATTGTTTAGCTTTTCTAGTTTTGTAGCTACTTCCTGAGTTAAATTTTCGAAGGTTAAAAGCTGAAGCTCTGGCTTACCCTGATTGTCTTTTCCGCGGGCGGTGTCCCATATCTTACGAGCTTGGTAAGAATTGTCGTAAGCACCTACTAATTCGATTGCTAAATCATTACTACAGATGCCATCAGGCTCATTTTTGTTGGGGTCACCAAGCCTCAAGAAGGCAAGATTGCTTTTCATCAAACTGTTATAAAGTGTGAGAAAGCGAATAATTGATGCCTCTTCATGAGAGTTTTTAATTTTAGTGTTCATAAGGATTAATTCTGCTATTCATAAAACCAAAGGAAGTCTGGGTCAACCTCTTTTATTTCTGGATCCCAAAGTAACCATCGGTCGTCTACTTTTTTGACATCCCAATACCCCTCAAAGTACTTATAAACAATTTCTTCCTCAACCAAGTCCTTTGTTGAAAGTTTAATTGTGACTCTATTTTTTTCTGACTTGTCCTCTTCGATTTTAATAACTGTAGTGTCGAGCAAGGGTTCATATCCTTGCTTCCAATAATCGAAGTCATAACCTTTTTTGAAGTTGTCTGACAATAAGTCGAACGCCTTCTCTAGTTTGCGAGCCTTGAGATAGTTGTAAAACGCTCTGACAGCCTCCAGAGAGCTTTCGTTGGGCTTAAAATCGATTCTTTGTACATCTGCCAAGGGATCCTCAGCGGTTGCCATTTCAAGCCACTTCTGCTTGATTGAATCAGCAGAGATGCCAAGACCCAGGCCTGATAGCCCAGCAGTGTTAATCCCAACTACTTCGCCGCAGATATTAATCATTGGACCACCGCTGACACCAGGGTTAAGCGTGGTATCAGTTTGGAGATACTCGATGCCGACATCCTTAGACCTTCTTCTACCAGAAAGAGAACCCTTATTCACTGAAGCCTCACCACTTAATTGTCCACCAAGAGGAAAACCAATAGCCAAAAGTTCTTCAGCTGGTTCCAGCTCGGAAGGTTCACCCCAAGATATAACAGGCAACTCTTTACCAATCTTGATAATGGCAAGGTCGGCGTTTTTATCAGCCATCAAAACTTCTGCAGATTCAAATGAATTATCAGGAAGAATAACCTTAGGGCTTGGTTCAAACTCGATAACATGGAAGTTAGTCAGAATAAGACCGCCAGATTTGATAGCAAACCCTGACCCCTCAGCCTCACCGCCAATAATCCTAACTACAGATTGACGTACTTTTTCGATGGAGTCTTTTTCCTTACAATCAATCTTTTCTGCACCACCAAGCTTCATTTCAACTTTTTCTAGGCGTCCGTTGATTTCACCGAGTTGTTTATTTGTGTAGATTAAGCCGAAAAACAAAGCTAGGAGAACAAAAAGCCTGATAAATACTGCAAAATTTTTCATTTATTTGATTTTTCAATTTGGTTCTGCTCTTCATCGGAAGTTACATCTTCCAGATCTTCAAGTCTTGACTTTAAACCATCACGATTACTCATAAACAATTTTCCTTAATACTTCCAATATCCTAACCATAGCAAGCGTGTCGAGAGTACAGTAGGTACTTAGGTCTGATAGAACCTTTTCTTTTTGTTCTGGATTCTTGCCCATAAGGATTGTTTCTGTCCACACTCGACGAGCTAATAACCCATCGGACACATCTAAGTCTTTGTATGTTAACTCAGGTATTAAAGCCGGCAACACCTTCTTGACGGAAGCACTACCAAAAAAATTCTTATCCACAAGCCACATCTTAGAGAAAGGTATCATTAGGTCATTAATCCGCTCATTCACTCCCTCTAAGAATTCTTTGTACTCAGGATAAAATTTCGCCATCCTCTGATTACATCCCTTTTCATAGCTCATGTTCCAAGTTAGGATTGTCCCTGAGTTACCAATATCAGCCTTTAGCTGTTCCAGTAGCGATAGCATTGGGTTGGAAGCCTCAGCATGCAAGTACTCCAAATGCCTAACTTCGGCTTCAGGAGAATCCTGCTCGTGGAGTGAGTATTGGAAAGGGTAATCTTGGTATGGACTACCGCCATTAAAGTAAGGAATGGCCGAAGATAAAGTTTCATAATCAAAAAAGTACAATGGATACGCAAAACTCTCCAGAAACTCCTTAATTTTGTCTTTGTCGATCACTCTTTGATTGCTTCTGCTAGTTTGGATTTGGGTTAACTGTTTAGGTCGCAAGGCTAATTCATCGAGAACATCACCTATTAAAGTGATACCTTTATCCTCGAGCTCACCAATTTGTCTGGAAGAAGGGTAACTTAAGTGGTAAATGCTGCTAGAATCCAAGTTCGGCCTTAAGCTAAAATAAATTTTCATCCAGTCCTCGAACCAAGAGGTATCAGATATTTCCAGTTGATTAACAAATCGTGGAGATATATCGGGCATCTGCCGTGATGACAGCACCTGCTTAGCTTTATCAATTTGCTCTTGCGTGATATCAACCAGCATCCGCACTGCTCCGGTCACATCAGTCTTCTCTGTAATGCCTTCCGGATCAATCAAACCGTCCTTAACATATTCTTTATTAACATGAACTACAGCAATGTTACCTACTTTAATACCGGCTTTGTGTAAAACTAATAATTGAAAAGCCAGATCATACTCATGCTCTGGTTTAACCTTGGTGCTCGATTTAATTTCAATCAAGTCATACACCCCATCATCAGTTTGATTCAACACATCCACAATACAGGTTAGCCCATCTACTTCAAACTTGCCCTGAAAAATAGTCTTAGCACCACTATCCAGTGCACCCTTTGTTTTTCTGGTTAAGGCATTGTACTCATCGTAGTTATTAAACCCCAGCTTCAGACCTTCAGGAAAAAGCTTTTCAGCATATTCTTCAAACTCGTGTCCAGTATCAAAAATAGCTTGAGTGTTTCCGTCAATTTCAGGTAGTTGATGCTTATCAAATTTCTTCAACCACAACCAGGCTGGATGACGAAGAAAAAGCATGTAGTCGGATTTTGATAGGATCATATACGTTTTAATTTAGTTGTTTTTTGTTGCATCGTGATATATTAGCCGAGGGTTTTCTTGATAGAAATTTCAGCCTCCTCCATTTCAAGCTTATAGCTAGGTTTAGCCTTTCCTTCAGGAGTTTCTAATCCCGTAATTTTTCCTGCAATAGTTTGTGTGAAACCAGGCATTATGTAAGGCCTGCCAAATAAATAAATTTCTGGCGGGGTTTGAGTCATACTCATGTATTTGTCTTTCTCCACATGCTCAGGTGGTCTCTTTTGAAGCGTGAAGGATAAAGTGATTTTTTGCACAATCTTGCCTTGAGTTAATATCCGGTGAACCCAGAAAACATTTGCTATATCTTCTCTAGTCAAAGTGTCAGGTAAGGGAAAAGTTATCTGGGTACCACTAGTCTGCTCAATTTCAGCAAGTGCCTTAGCAAATCTATATTGATCTTCGGTAACTAGAGAAGGAACATTGATGCTACCTCCAAAAAGCTTGTGCTTGAAACCATCATGGTCCGTAACACTGATGACTAGCTCTTTTGTGTTGCGTATAAAATCTAGCATTCGAAGATGTTGGGAGGCATTTGCCATAAAGTCTGGATTCACACCAAAAGTGAATTTTGCCGATAACTCACCCATCTTAAGGCTGAGGCGAATGCTAAGAGGTTGGCCGTCAACGCTCTGAATAATAAAAGCGCCATCTTCTGCCCAGATATCAACACGATGTTCCAATTCACTATCTCCATTATTTAAAGAAACAAGCTGTCTATTCTTAGATTGACCAATACTGACACTTGTTTTACCACCACTTTTATTGCTATCAACAAGCTGGGTACCAATAACAACTTCAAACGAATCTATATACTCACTACTTAAGTCAACTGATCCCTTGCCGTCCTGTACAGCCTTCCGAAATGCGTTGTATTTTTCTATGCCATCCTTAGTTTTTGTAGAAAACTTAGTCCGCAAATTGATTCTAGGAGCAAGTTCTGGCTTATAGTTTTTATTTGGAAAATAATCAACACTTTTTCCATCAGAAGTTTCAATTGAGAATACCGTCCTTGGAGTAAGGACGATCCCTTTCCGAAACGCCCAATCAAAGCCCTCCAACTCATACATTTTTCTCTCAATCTCGTTTATATGTTTGACGCCCGCACTCAAAGTTTTGTCAGCCTTTAGATTCAGCAGTGCCTCTTTAGCTAGCTGAACCTTTGCCTCCTCAAAGTAGGTGTAAAGACCTTGATACTTCATACGACTTAAGAGGTTCTTCTTAACGTCAATGTGGAGGGTGATAGATGGGTTTTCCGCCCGATTGTCTTCCAGAAGCCTCTGCTCAAGGGCAACTCGCGCATCTACGCTTGTTTGGATAGGATACCAAAATACCTGCTTGCTCTTGTTATCAACTACAATCAAAACAGCGGGATCCTTTACCTTCTTGATGAGAAAATATGCCGAATCAAAATCTAGAGAATAGCTTAAGATTTGTCCCTCACTGATATACTTAGCCCGACCTTTGCTTTTTAATTGTACTTTGAGGAACTCACCTTCATGCTCTTTATTTCTGAAAACCTGCATGTGCCCATCAATTCCAAAGTCTTCGCTTTCCCAGCTAAAAACCATACTGAATTTTTCTGAGTTCGGTAATGCAGATTCAAAAATCAGACGGCCATTTTTATCTATAATCTGTTGAATACTTCTTTTTTTTCCATACATAGCTAGTTCTCAATAATATTAACCTCGGCGCCGCTTAAATTAAATGAGTCGTATATAAAGGTGTTAATTCTATTCTGCAAATTCTCGACCTCACTATTAGACTCAACTGAACGAGCGTTTTCCATAGTTGCGCTTAACTTTATCAACTTTTCTACACACTCTAGAATTTGACTTTCCATAGTAGTATTTAATTTGGGAACAGGAAGATTATTTATCATATCTTTTGTGAACGTTGTGCCCTGGTTATAACTTGAAGCTGGGTATTTTTCTTTCAAATAAAACACTGGTAATGGCGAATTTAGATATGCCATCAACAATTTCAATCGAGTATCATCAAAACCGGATATCATCAGTGTTGATTTTCCTGGAATTATTTCACCTGTCTCATCCAAACAAACATCAAGCAAATTTAATCCCTTTAGAATTAACTTAGGCTTTGCTGATTTCTTGGAGTATGAATTAGGAAACTCATTTATGAAAACAGACTTTCTAACAACTGGCCTGATATATTTATTTCCGAGATAAGTCATTTCTTTTAGTCCCCATTTTGGAGTCCACTTACCAATTGTTCCTGTATTAATTATTTTTAGGTAAGAATCATCAAATTTACCATCCAAGTCCATTACTAAAGGGGCTAGTTTATAGGCGTCAGATGTGGCGCATGCATTTTCGCAGTTTAATGTTTCGCTTGCTGACACATATTTATCAAGTTTGCTTATCAAATTAAGGTGAGGAGAAAAAGTGCCGTCTAAGGTATATGGGGCTTTAAGTGTTTTCTTATCAAAATCTCTCAAGTGAGTTATCTTTTCTTCGATAATTTTATAGACTTTAAGCTTGTCAGTCGTTTTCTCTTTATGAAAGATCGATACTATAGAATCCACTTTGGCACTTTCAAAGATTTCTCTTCCTGCGTTGAGGAGTGAGTACATTGTGATAAATTTTTGTTTTCGTAATTCAGTACCGAAAGGTTTTGAAATCCACTTATCAGGACTAATGTAGGTTAGAATCCCGTTTTCATTAAGTGTATTAAAACCCTTTTCAAAAAAAGCAATATAAATGTCCCAATTACCCCTAGTTAATTTGTAATTCTCAGTCAAATATTCTCTTAAATATTCAAGATGATTCTTCACCATTCCCTCTGAATCAATATATGGTGGATTAGCTATGACTAGGTCAAAGCCATTTTTTAAACCAAACATCCACTCTGGATCAAACCAATCTGACATTTTATGACTAAAAGGATCCCATGAGGTTAGTTTGGCAGTCATGTCTGCGTGTCCACGTCTGCTTTCGTCAATAAGCTTGTGAAGCATTCTATTTTGAGTTTGGGCAAATTGGAGTTTTAGCTGATCGCGTTCAAAACCAGATGCGTTAAAAAACATATCGCGGACTTCTTTAAGTTCCTTGATTCCTGCGTCGTCCTCAAATAAACCCATTTGACTAGTTGATCCACTTGTTGTTGGCAAGCCAACTAGAGTATTTGCTGTTACAAATTTAAAATCTAGATTAGGAAGTGGCTCAATGCCACGGTTTTCAAGAGTGTCGTCTATTCGTTCGTCAACCACGAGGGTAAGGAAACATCTTAGGCGGGAAATTTCTGTGGCAATAGGTTGAATATCTATACCATAAATATTTTCTCTAATTATCCCCAACTTGCGGATGTAATCAAAATTTTTCTCTTGGAACTCTCTCTCAATTACTTTTCGCAATTCAATTGGAGTATTTTGAATTTGTTTTTTAAACCACAATTGTCCATTTTGATCGATTTGTTGGAGTATGAATACAATTTTTTGAAGTGCACCAATGGGGAACGCTCCTGAACCGCATGCAGGGTCTAAAATTTTGATGGCTCCCAATGCCTGAGCAATACTATCTTTTTCCTCATCTTTAAGGGGGTTTATGTTGTCGTCTTCCAGATCATAACTAATAAGTGAGCGCAACTTATTCTCTGAAACGTTTGTCTTTTCATGGAGATATAAGTGCAAACTTTCATCAACCATATAATCAACAATTACTCTGGGAGTGTAGTAACTTCCGGTGCTTTTTCTGGCTGATTCACCAGTTTCAGGATTAATTTCAGCCAAAAGATTTTCAAATATTCTTCCCAACATTTCTGGATCAATAGAAAGTTCTTCGTCAAAACTTGTATTTTCATCGATAGTAAAGTTGTAGGTCTCAAGTACTTCAAAGAATGGTTTAAGCCATAAATCAGGCACTACTACTATGTTGTGATTAATTGCCTGTTTACCCTCGTTGTAGTTAAAAAAATCATCCTCATGAGGAGAAAACAAACCACCATTCAGGTATGGTATTGCCGAAAATAAGTCATTAATGAATGTTTCTTTTCTAGACTTGATTGGCTTATTAAGTACCTCAAAGAAAATTGGCTCAAGTATTTTATGATAATAGTCGCCAATTGTGTTGGAAGCGTCAAAAGAGAGTAGCTCTTTTGGCATTAATGAATGACCAGAGGCGCTACGTTTTTCTCTTAAGAACCAACAAAAAATTATGCGACCAATAAGTCTGACAGCAAACTCCTGACTCGTCTGACTTTGATCCTTTACAAAAGGTAGTTTAAGTTGAGCTTCAACTGTCTTTTTAGATTTGCCATTAGCAATCTGTCCGCCGACAAGTTGTATAAAGGCATGAGATATTTCTTTGTAAAATTCTTTGTTAACCACCTCAAGTGAAAATCTACTTTTCAAATCGTTAAAGTCAACAATACTACCTTTAGTGATAAGATATTGGTGAGGTGTTTTTACTTTCGCCTTTGAACCGAGAACATATGATTGACGCTTTGGATTAGAGAGTTTTTTGTTAATTTTTCCTTCATCCCAAGATAACGCGCTTGTTAACAACGAAAGTCGCCAAAGCGATGAGTTTTCAGAAAAATAAACGATTATGGCATTAGGGGTACCGTAATCGCGGAGTAAACTAAAACTTTCTGTTGCAAGTCCAATTTTTCTTCTGGATGGATCTTGTTCAGTCTCGATAACATATACTCTTACTCCTAGAGACGATTCACCAATGGTTTGGATTGATTTAATACCTTGAAAACTTTTTGAAACATCAACCTTGCGAATATCCCCGGAAAAATCAGGTAAGAATCCACCTATCCATTCAATAAATTCTGGTTGATTAAAGTTTTCGTTTAATTTCATACAGCTAGTTCTTCGGATAAGACAATTAATTCTGAAAGTCCTTCTAACTGATCAACGCGTTTCAAGCTGGTAGCTATGGATTGCTTGGAAACTAATTCCTGCAAATCTTTATATGCTTGTTCCAGATTGTCCATTTTAATGCGACCAATTTGTTTATATTGACCTTCACTCAAATCATCGTATTCTTTAATAACCTTGATTAAATCCATAGCGTAGTCTTTAGCTTGTGGGTAATTTTCAATAAGCATCTGTAATGGTTCTAGTGCTTTTGCTCGATTTCCGCTTAAGCGTGGCAATTTGTGTTTTTCAAACAACTTGTCTCTAATAAGTACGAAGAGTTCGTTAAAAGTCACATCTGGTGAAGCACCTTCTTCGTCTGGTTTAGCAGCGAACAACGGTAACACTTTTTCGGCAGATACCACCTCAGGTTCTCCATCTGTACCTTCCTTAATGGCGAAAACGGCGTGATTTCCTTTTTTGCCAAAGGCAATGCCACCACTAATCATTTGTCCTTTTCGAAGCACACGACTTCTCGGACGAATAGATAGAGCTTTTTCAATTACCTCATCAGAAGTTTGATCATAAACCTCACGATGGGTAGCGTCCCAAGACTGAAATTCAGCCTCTGAATTTGCTTTGTTATATTCTTCTTTGAAGAAGCTTCTTAACTCTTCATCTCCCGTTAGTGTTTTGGTGTCACTCCCTACGACAGCATTAATGAGCGTCATCTTAAGTGTGCTAATTTGCTGAATTCTTGTTTCAGCTTCGCCGATTGAGGTTGGGAAGAAATTGTAGACATAGAGAGCATCAAACACCTTTTTGTTTATGCGATTAATACGACCAATACGCTGAATCACTCTTGTTGGATTAAATGGAATATCGTAGTTAAAAATTACTCCAGCACGATGAAGATTGTACCCTTCACTCAATGCATCAGTGGCGACAAGGACATCATAGTCATTCACCTGTAGTTCAGACTTCACTCCTGCATCAAAATTATTTCTTAGCAATTCTCTGTTCGCTCTTGAAGCGTCTTTTGCGGTGTACTTGTACACCCGCTTAATTCCAGCATTCTTAATTGCTTCTCCAAGATAATCTACAGTATCTGCATAAGCAGAAAAAATGACAATTTTTCTTTCTGGGTTATCGTCTAAAAGTCGTTTGATATTATCGACCAAACAATCAAGTTTTGGATCAAGATTGGCAATTGCCTTATTCGCGCCAAACCACTGCTCGCGAATTGATAAAAGCAGTTTTGTGTCTTCTTCAACCTCTTTGATGAAGTCAGGTTCAAGCCAGTCTCTTTCTACGAATAACAATTTATACTTCGATTCATCATTGTCGTTAAATTGTTCGGAAAATTCTGTGGTTAAATCGTCTCCCGCATCATCGATAAATGAATCTGGATCTGGAATTTTTCCTTTTTTAAGAATTGGAACCTTACCTTGATCGTTGTACCACCTGGCAATCATCTGGTTAGAATCGATCATGTTTTGAAGTGTAATATGAAATGCTTCTTTTGAACTTTCAAAACGCATGACTAGCAACCGTTTCATAAAGGTTGCCAAGTTTGTTTGAGCATTTTGTAGATCGACGTCATCCAAATACGAACCATACTTTTGCATGAATAATTCTCGCTTGTCCTCTTTGATATACGTCACAGGCTTATAACGAGCTCCCTCAAACCCATGATCCTCGTTAGTTAGAGTTTCAAGGGTATTTAAGTAGAGATCAAATAATTCACCCAATTCGTACTCAAGCAACTCAGGTCCTTCAACTTTTGCAAAGGCGATATTTTGCTTAATCAGGTTATTTCTATATCTAGATATGGTTTGTAAATCTAGTCTTGATCTACGGACGATAACTGGTTCAATCAATCTTCGTAGTTCCTGGGCTATCTCTTTGGTTTCACTAGTAATTTCGTCTGGGGTAAGTTTGTTGCTTCGAAGGCTAGACCTTAGTTTTTTATAACGATCTATTAATTCCCTAAAACGTAGCGATAGGTTATCTACCGATCTGATAGTTGATTGGCCTGGGGTCTGGAATAGCTTAACTAGAGCAAATACATCTTTAGGATCATTGTTAAATGGTGTTGCTGTCAAAATGACAACTTTGTTACCGGCGTTACTCCTCGAAAGCGAATGGAGTAAAGTATAGTCATCTGTTAATTCATTTCTATAACGGTGTGCCTCATCAAGAATAAGTAGAACTGGACCGGTAATCTGATTTGTGCACCATTGATAAGCATCGTCAATTTTTCCAGAGCTAAATATTTTTGTACCTGGCAGTCTAAAATGGGCTTGATATTCTTCCCACTGAGTTATCAAATGTGGAGGACTGATAATGACAACGTGGAGATGGTCTTTTTGGGCTAAGTTATAGGCAATAGCAGAAGCAATAATACTTTTTCCAAGTCCTACGACGTCAGCAATGATAACCCCGCCATATTGATTAATTCGGTCGATTCCCATTCTGATTGCATCAAGCTGATATTCAAGGTCGATGAATGAATCGTCAGTTATTTTTCCCGGAGATTCGATATCGGTATTACGATCTTTACCAAAGAGCTCATGAAGCACTCGGATGTACATTAAATAGGGTTGGATGACTGCATTGATCCAAAGCTTTTTAACAACTTCTTTAAATTCTTCGTTATTCTCAGGCGTTGCCACATCTATATTCTGCGCATCACTCCACATTGAATCAAATTTCGCACAACCATCTAAAAATACTTGTTTGTCTCTAGAAGAATCATTAAGTTCTCCCTGTTCAATAAGTCCGTTATAGGTAAGATTGCTTGATCCAAGAAATCTAGTCCCAGGAAAATCACCGCCTTGATTAAACTCCGGTGCGTTATGGACTAGATATATTTTTCCGTGTTCATCAGTATTTGTGAGTTTAATCTGTAGCGTGCCATCAATAATTTTTTGCTCAAATATTTTGTAGGCTTCCTGTGATTTTGGATCGTCAAACACTTGGGTTTCATTAAAAAGTTTGGTAAATCCTTTGAAATAATCACCTTTTTGCTCTGATCTTGAGGAATAAGTATCTTGAGGTTGAAATCGGTCAAAGTCGATTGATTTACCTGTTTTTTGTTGCATTGCGATTATTTTGGGAACTGCATTAGGGTCAATTTGCTTACCAACCAAAATTCTGACCTTCTTATTCTTAAGCTCATTTGCGAGGAGCTCAAACCCAGAAAAATAGAAATATCCAACTTCAATATCGATGCTATCGGATGTAGAAAGTGCGTTTACTAACGCTTGGTGCATTGTTTGATTTTTGTTATCGATAAGTGCCATATTTATTTATTCTTAGTATTGATGAATTTTTCGATATCTTCCTTCTTATAACGTCTCACCCTTTTTACCCCGATTCTCACAGCAGTAAGCACACCTTTTTTATCCCACAACCTAAGCGTATTAGGATGGACTTTTAGTATTCCTGCGGCCTCACCCAGCGTTAATAGTTCTTCCATAGGTTTACTTACCATTAGATACTAATAGAATACATAATATTTAACTTTATTTCAACACTTCCATTATAACTTTAATCAGGCAGTTTCAGGTAACTACATTAAAGAACTAGCGTTTTAAGGCTTAATTTTATAGCCTAAAAGCATAAATTAACCGCCTAACGAATCTATCGGGGCTTAGGTTTCTCTATTTACCAGAAGTAGACGAACCTAAGCCCCATTTTTGTTGCCTTAAACCAGTATGCCAAAACCAGAAGTAAAAGAAGTAAAAATCACATCAACAGTTAGGTATCAACCTTCAGAACGCGATACGGAGCTCCTAACCAAGTGGAAAGCTCGTTTTAAGCGTGCAAAAGAGTTTCGTGAGCCATATCAGGCTAAATGGCTACGGATGTATCGGCTCTACCGAGCGTACCAACACAAACAAAACTATGCGTACAACACTCGCTTAATGCCCCCCATTGCCTTTGAAATTGTGAAGACTGTAGTTTCCCGCCTCGCTACAGCCAAACGAAAGACGCGCGTCATTCCCAGAGATAAAACTGATATTGAATCAACGGCTCTGGGATCTTGGGGTGACTTGGTTAATTATGACTTTGACATCATAGAATTAGCCAAAAAACTTCCAAACTGGATTGAATCCTCAGTTTTGTATGGTAATGGAATTGTAAAGCTGGCCTGGAAGATGATAAATCGAAAAAGATCTGACGGGGCAGTTAAAACGATATACGACGACCCTACCATGATTCTTTGTGACTTATGGGACTTTCTTCCGGCTCCGGAAACGGAAGACCTTCAGGAAGGATGTCCGTGGCTAATTCATAGAATCACTAAAGCAAAAGAAAAAATCTCCAAGGAGGAAGAAAATCGAGGCGATAACAAGATATATAAAAATCTTGAGTTTTGTGAGCCGAAGATAGTTGAAGACTGGAAGAAAGAACGCTACGAAATCAATACCAAAAAGATGTCTCAAATTGATGGTGATATCAGAAAAGCCGAGACTGGCGAACAAAAAGTACTACCAGTCAAAAACGACCAGGAAAAGCAGCTTGAACTTTGGGAATGTTGGGATTATGAAGAAGATCAACTGATAGTTATTGCCAATGGTGAGGTGGTCATCAGGGATGATGAGAATCCTTATCTTGACGTTAACAACGGCCACATTTTTGTAGACCTTCCTGACATGTCGCTTCTCTGGGAGTTTTGGGCAACCGGTCATGTTGAGCCAGTTGAGAGCACTATTATGGAAATCGCCGACCTTCGCAATCAAAGAATGGACGACGTGATCTTAATGCTCGATCCAGTGGTTAAGATCCGCAAGGATACTGGTATTACCAAGAATGACATCATTTTTTCACCGGGTGCAGTTTGGGAACTCAGAAAAATGGACGATGTAGTGATTGAGCGGCCGCCAGATATCAGCCTTATGGGTGTTAATGAGGACAGACTTCTGCGTGATGAAATTTCAAGAACATTAGCTCTGGGTGAGTATTTGCAAGGGTTACCACAATCCTCAAGCGAACCGCTTGGGAAAGTGGCCATGTTATTGGGTCAAAGTAACCTCAGATTAAGTATGAACGCGCAGAACATATCCAACGCTCTGACTACGGTTGCCAATATCATAATTCAGTTAAACCGAGAGTTTATAGGCGAGGATAAACTCTATCGTATTGTCGGAAGCAATGTTGACTTCAAAGAATTCAGGTCAGAGGATAAGAAGGTTCAGGTTGATGCTATTGTCGAAGTAGAGCCGGTAATCCCACCAGATAAACAAGCTCGCCTCAATCAGATATTGCTTTTATATGACAAACTCATCGCCCAAGACAAGCCTGATCAAAACAACCCAGCAGATATAAAACACTGGTTGATTCGCAAGCGAGCTCTCCAGAAAATGATTTTAGAGGAGCTAGATCTTGATCAGTATGTTGATATCCTGCTTGGTCCTGAATTGGTGCAAAAGCAAGAAGAAACAATCATAACCCCATCAAATGGGGAGCCCGTAGCCCCTGTAGCGCCTTCTGACGACAGTTTACCGCCCGAAGCGGGTAGTTCATCACCTGTTGCCAATAAAAACAAAATACGAGAGCTTATTGGCAAAATTCCAGGGTTAGGCAAAATGCTCAACGCCTAGAAATATCTAGCCTAACCTCACGTCTAGCACAAACGACTCCACCCTAAACGAGGTTTTTTCGGAAAGTTCTCCAGCCTGCTTCCCAAATTGATTTCTTGCATCGGCAATGTCAATGGTGGGAACTTTCTGATTTTTTCGATCGGTCCAGGCGTTACACACAAACCATCCGATTAAATAAATTCCATGCCGGCACGCATCAGCAGAAAGGTACTGTCCAACCAATTGAGACTCCATTGCCGTATCAAGATCTGGATGCCAACATCCCTTAGTCTCGATCGTTACCTTTATCGCATCCCCAGTTGGCCGACCTAAATGATCTCTACCATAAACGCTGATATGAATATCAGTTTTATTGCCACGCTTAATCTCTACCTCCCTATTAACAATAATGCCTCTGGTTTTTAGATCTTCCTCTAAATGTACTTTTATATAATCCGAGAGACGATTTTCATCTTTAGGTCTTTTTTCATTCCACAAATTAATTGCCTGTGGATGTTCACCTTTTTGAAATTTGCTCTCCAACCTTTTTATTGACTCCAAAACAATATCCATCAGTTCATCAGGACTGTTCACTAACCGCAATTCATGATTTTCGACTAATTTAAATATCTGATCGACGGCCGGTGCATGCCAAGTTTTTTGCAGCGCAATTCTGCGTGCTTGTAACAGGGTAAATTCCTTAATCCACTTATATTGAGGTAGCTCAGCAGCAACGTATTCGATTTGTTGGCATGCCTCTGGAGTACCCTTATCCATTAATACTCTTAGTACAGAATCTCTCCAATCACCAATGGAAACCTGAGGTGTAACTGTATGAACACCTTCTTGTCGAGTATATTCCTCTGGCGAAAATTCTTTTGTAAGCCAGATATAAAGATTGGCGAGATGTACCTCGTCCATTGTTTGTAAAACGCTGGATCCACGTAATGGACTGTCATTGGCTCTTACCACTAATGCCCGAGCAAACTCGTTGTTTTTTTGCATTAGGTCCCAAAGAAATTTCCAATCATCAAAGTTTGCATTCCAAAGGAGTGAGGCAGCCGCTGACAATATCTCGTCTTGTTTCAATTCATCTTTAGGAAGTGGTACGGTGATTTTGGACTTAACATAATCCTTTGTTGCCCGATCGTCATGACTTAATAAGAACCGAATAATTTCACCAGCGGCCTTAGGACTAAAACCGTCCTGTTGGGCTTTAGACAGCAAGAACTCGCTCAAGCTCTTATCTAGTGATTCTTCTAGAAGATCGTTTATAAATAGCCCATTGTATCTTTGGGCTTCATCATCAATCAGAACATCAAGAGTTGAGAGAACTTCATCTGGAGCATGTTTGTAAGCCAAGGCTATAATTTTGCCGTTTTCAGGATCGTTTGACACCAAAGGAAAACCAACTGTTATAGGAGCCCATCGTTTCCAAAACTCACTGTTCTGTTTTTCAATAAACTCAGGTTCTTCCCGATATAACGCTTTGATGGCTCTATATCCAGACAGAGCGGGGTAATAAATTCTCCCTATTCCAAGCCACATGTCGGGCTTTGATTCCATTTCCTGCAGATATTGCTTACCGCTAGAAATGATGCGATGTTGTATGTCCTCGCTTAACACTTTCCACCCAGGTAATTCACGAATATCAGCTTCATCTAATTCATGTCTGTACATACAGAGATTGTTGTGAAGCTGCCACCAAGAATTCATATCACCTGACTCACTCTTTTTTAGTAACTCAGTTATCCTCTCGCGAGATACCACTTTTAATATTTCTTCTCGCTCGTTCTTCTCTTTTTTTGTTTGCCAACTTTGCTGTTCCACCCACTGTTCTCGCTGAGCTTTCGCAGATTCAGAATCTAGGTCGACCGTACGAAACCAAAAATCAGTTTCTTCTTTTAGAAATTTGTTTTTCTCTCTAGCGTAATAGATCAAATCAATTTGTTGTGGATCCTGAATATTAATGATTCGGGTAACAATCTCGGCAATTATTTTTTGAATTTCCTCATCTGGCTCCACTCCAAGCCATTCGATTAACCATGCGACATCTTTGGAGGTAATTATCTGAACTTTTCCATGGTGGAGCAAAATGTACCCTTTTCTGCCAGGAGAAGTATCCTTTGCTCTAATCATCAGAATTAGTTGCTTTATAAAAGCTCTGCGGTCGTCTTCTTGAGAATCTAATGCTGCTTGAAATTTAACAGAGACTTCTTCGTTTATGGAATGTTCGCCGACAACCTCTTCGAAGTTTTGCAGACGGTCATAGGATATCGACGTAAATTTCTTTAATATTTCGGGGTTTGATACATTTTGCCAAGCTTTAAGCATGATGGCATCAGATAGCTTTCTAAATGAATATTCCAAATCTTGAACCTTGTCCACATTTTTTTCAATCCACTCCAACCCAAGTAACACATCTTCATCTCTTAATGATGATGCCAAATCTTCTCCAGCAAAACCCTGATATGTCCCATGGAAGCTATGCTTTTTTGAGGGAGTCATCAAAGCGAAAACTTGTTGTCCTGTTATGTGTCTAGGCCAAAGGGCGCGAAGAACCACGCCTTTAAGCTCGTCTTCCGGATCGTTGAGAAACTTTGAATCGATAAGTGATCTTAGTGCTAACCGTGATTTATCTGAACCGAAGTTGGCGATGGCAATGACTGCCCTAACTCTAATAGACAGGTCATCATCTTCATTTAATGCAACTTGAACCAATGTTTCCTCCAACTCAACAGTTGCACATGCTGAAGCAATTTCGGTAGCTGCCCGCCTCACCACTATGCCTTTAGTGATATCAACTATGTAAGGTTTGATTTGCCCAGCGATACCCACATGATTTAGTTTTCTGTAATTCGTGGTATTGTATATTTCCCAACGATCAAGTAGTTCTCCTTTAGCAAGTTTGTCTAGAAGCTGTTCTGCCAAGGCTTGTTTTTGTAGGTCCGTAATAACCTTTGCATCACTTAATAAAAGAAATTCTGGATCCATGGGTACAGCATTATCAAAGAAAGTTGGATCCAAACTAGCTAACCACGCACTCACTTCATATAACTGGGGAACGACTTGGAAAACTCCGAGCTTAAGTGGATCATGAAACAAGAAACTCTGAGTTTGTTTCCAATCTAATTTATGACGCGCCATGTACCTGGCCGCCAAAAATTCTCCATAAGTCTGATGAGCCCATCCCATCTTTCCATTTCCTCGAGACGAGAAGAGCCCAGAATTTAATACTTCTTTGATCTGCTCATCTCCTACTGCAACAGGAACATCATTTACGAACTCAGTGCCATGTATTTCTGATAACCCTATCTCGCCTTCAGCGATTTCTCCGTCAAGATTTACGGTCGGTTTACTACCAACAAGAGTTGCAACAGCTATCCGTTCTGCGATTGCAACCTTTTGAACAAGTGTTAGAGAAGGCTTTGTGGTTGGATCACTTCTTTTGGCAGGGTCGTGTTCTTGAATAAGCAGCTCACAACCTTGAGTATAAATCTGACTTTTTTGCTCTGGAAAATGCCCATCTCTCTCAAATACATCCATCAAGAGTTTTAGAGTGAGAGGCTTACCAGCAAGACCAACGATTTCTTTTGCGTGTAGTTCAGAGAAGAATGGTTTGCTATCAATTCCGCGAGTTTCCAGAGTACTCTGTACATCGCTCTTGGTTAGTGGACACAACTCATATTTTTGGAAGTCATTTCCATCCCACAACACCCGGAGATCGTCTTCAAAATATGATTGCCAGAGTGCAGTTCTGCAGGACACTCTTAAATAGAGCTTAGGGAGATTGTTTTTATGTTGGTCAAGTAAGTGTGAAAAGTAGGTAGCGAAGGATTTGAATGAGGATGAAGTCATCCCCTCATCGAAACTATCCAGAAAAAGATACAAAGGTTCACCATTTTTTGCCCAATTTTGGTAACGAGCGTCATTGGTTAACTCATCCCTAAAAATATCCGGAGTTGGAATGTTTCGAAGATCAATCCAGAGAACATGATCTTCTCCTTTACTTTTAAGAGTCGACTCAAATAAGTCTTTTATCTCAACACTTTTCCCTATACCTGGTTCGCCCAGCATCACCAAGCAACCCGTGTTGTTAGGAGTACTCAGATTAACAAGGCCAGGATTAGCGTATTTGCCGAATGATCCGGTGGGATCTTCGAGAAACCCATCATCCGTGAAAAGGATAATTCCTTCTGGTGGACTCCAATATCTTTTCCATTGATACTTTATTTTCATAGTTAACGTATATTCTTGGCAGTAAAGCGGTACTTATTGGACAGTTCATACCAGTTCAATTATAAGACTTTTTGACAAATTATTCACGGCTTGTTTCGGGAAAGTATTGCTTTAAGTCATTACTCACTGCCCATACGTGTTGCGGAGCCTTATCAGCTTCTTTTCTAAACCAAGCAACCGCATCGATATGTTCTTTGTGGTCTTTTGACAGTAGCATACCTCCCTTAAAGATCCTGTCTCTGTGATCAGGCGACCATTCACCTGTCCATACGCTATAAATATCGTCTCTCACTATTTCATCAGAGTAAACGACAACGATATGCGCCTTGCTGTGATTGGGGTCGTAAGCTCTAAATTTCCTTGCAGCGTCACGGAGGTTATTTTTAATAGCATTATAGGTAGAGTCGTTGCTCAACCCTTCGACTTCTTCTGGAGTAATCTGCTTAACTTCCACTAAAATAGATGTACCTTCAAAGTCTGGAGTTTTTGAATTGGTTTCTGGAATCTTATTGAGAGGGAAGCCGGATCTCTCAAAATATCTTTTTGTACTAGTTTCAGTTGTATTCATAATTCGCGCTCAATATGAACTTATAATGCCATTTTATCCTAAACTTAGGTATAATTCTCTTGAGAACATGAAGAAGAAATTATCTTTTGGCTTTGACAAACTTACTCTACTAAGTGCAGTTATAAAAACATCTGCCATTATTTGGCTGGTATGTGTTATTAGTGTGTTTGCAATTCTTGGTTATGTGGTGGGTGTCAGAAAGGAAATGTTCGATAAAGCTCCCGATGTCTTTGCTTTCTCACTCCTTGGCCTCGTCCTATTGGGATGTCTAGTATTCTTAGTAGGAATAATTAGTTTTACAGCACAAATATTAATCAAACGGTCTCAAAAGAGACAAAACTTCTTTCTATTTCTCATCAAGCTATTTTTCTCTCTAGCTATCCTCCCTCTCTACCTAATGATTTATATTCTAAAGCCGCTTGAAGTCATCAAAAGAATAAAACATGGTGGTATTAAGGGCTTCTATATGTCATTTCGTCTCAAACCAGTATTGGCCAAGATCGTTGCACTTATAGTGGTTGGGGTTATTATCTTGCCGATTTGGATTGGGGGATATGTAACTGTTGGAGCTTTAACTGCCAGCCAGCTGGGATATATCACTGAAGATATAAATATCGTGGGGACAGGTTCAATGTATCCAACTTGGGAGAAAGGAACAAAAGGCAAAAGCAACAAGGAATTGGCAAAAGAGATTATATCAACGGCGGGCTTTTTACCTTACCCAAACGGAATTGTGATAAGCGGAAGAAGATTTTTAGGGCACACACTAGGTAGAGGTGACATTCTTACTTGGGAAAATGATGCTACAAGAGAGCTAACCAGCAGAGATGGTGGCAATCCTGCAGGTTTATTAAAGAGAATTATTGGCTTACCGGGAGACACAATTGAACTTAGGGACGGTATCGTTTATCTCAACGGAGAACCACAAAAAGAACCTTATATTGCCAAACCACGCTCGACATTCGGCGAGAAGTTTCTTAAAGAGTGCCAGGTGATTACGGTTCCACAAGATGCGGTCTTTGCTATGGGAGACAACAGAAAAGGCAGTTCCGATTCAAGAGAGATCGGTTTTGCTCCCATTAAAGATATTCGTCTTGTTTTACCCCTAGAAAAACAGAAGGGCAAACTTGATAAAAATTGGCATGATGCAACCAATGATTTATCAGATACAGCAAAACCAATAATAGACAGGAATAGATTTGTTGATCTGCTTAATGAAAAACGCAAGGAAAATGGAGCAACACCAGTAAAATACGAACCGAAACTTGATGTATCAGCCAAAACACGAGGTGAATATCTTTTGAAGAACAATACTATTCAACAAGAGGCTTCTTATGATGTAGTTTCAAGCGCAATGTCAAAGGCTGGATATTGGAATAGTTATGTTTGGGAATGGTCGCTAGAAGGTTACTATACCGCTGACGAGTTAATTGAGGATTACCTAGAAAGAGATTCAACAGATGCCAAAAATACATGGTTTGATAAAAAGTTTGATGATATCGGTATTGGAGAAGTCCAGGGAAGTTTAAATGGATGCCCTACGCAGCTTATTGTTGTTCATGCGGCTGGCTACATCCCCCCAAACTACAAAAAAGATGACATAGAATCGTGGAAGACAAGCTTATCCAGACTGAGAGAAATTCAGCCAAGTTGGGCAGATCTTAAAAACAATTCAAGCTTTTATCAGAGTAGTAAGAGCGATGTTGATAGGATCAACGCAATTATTTCAATAAGGATCTCAAACATTTCAACAATTGTCGCTAAGATGGAAGCTAACCGGTGGCTTACAGCATCGGAGCAAAAGATGATTGATCAAGACAAAGCGTTATTTGACGAACAAGAAGTAATTGCAACGAGATTAAATAACCAACATTAGTAAAAAAGCTATTCGGTTTTTTTGAATCTCATGATCAGAAAGTAAGGAAAATGGTCGGTTGCATTATTTTTTAAGGTCCTCGCTCCATTTGGTTCTACCATTTTTTCGACAAACAAATGGTTGATAGCAAAACAGTTAATAATATCAGAAACTTTGTAGTGCCAGTGTTCATATTGATTCAGATCATCTTTAGTCAGACCTGTAGTAAAGTAATTACTTACCGCTCTACCAATTTTATTTCCCTTATCATCCTTTAATGAATAAGTATTGGGAGGATTCTCAAAACATGGGTGTGTGGTGCTGGCAACCACTTTACCACCTAACTTGATTACACGAGCAATTTCATGAACGACAGAAGACAACTCTTCGATATCCAGTAACACCATGTTCATTAAAACGATATCGAAAGTTGCGTCTGCAAGAAGTAATCTTTCTAAATTACCAATAATAAATTCTGTATTGCTTGGTACGCCTCTACTCTTTGCGCTTTCTATAAGCTTTTCAGTAAAATCAACTCCAACAACTCTCTGAGCAGTTTGAGCCATCCGGCGTGACCAGTATCCATTTCCACACCCTGCGTCTAAAACATTCTTACCTTTTAGATCATCTAAAAGTTCCTGAACAATAGGATTTATGATGAGTTGTTGCGACTGATCGCCCGTTTCCTTGACAACAGCATCATAGTCCCTAGCAATTGATGACCAGTAAGTTTTACTTTGCGACATATTTAATTACCTTAGTTTCGAATTAACTGTAGTGTAACAAAAACGGATCGGGCTTTGGTAGATAATTCTTACTTTTCTTATGCTGGGCTTTTTTCACAAAATTTTATATAATTCAAGTACAAGCTATGGAACAAAAAGCTGATCATACTATGGAGAGAGAAGCACCAACAACCCTACACGCTCTACGCAAAGACAATCAAACTGAAATTCTCGGTCATTTTTCTGCCGAGCAACAACAGGAAATTCTTCATCGACAACAGATCCTCTCATCACTTGCATACTTCATTGGCAAAGACTTCCAGATTCCCGTTGAACTAAATCAGCCAGGTGCAGGGTGGCATTGGGATTTTGGCCAGAATAAAATTCGGATTGACCCACAAGACTTGGTTGAGAAACCAATGGATTACCTCCGCTTTGTTATTTCCCATGAAGGTGGTCATCGGCGAGTTTCGCGTACAGATGATATTCCTCCAGAAATTTGGAGACAACCAGGTTTTTCTTTTATGATGAATGCCATTGAAGATCCCCGAACTAATAACTTCGTCGCTGAGGCATATCCGAGGTTTGGTGACCAGATGGATGTTGCCTATCAAGAAGACCTGGACTTTGAAGGAAAAGCGAAAGGTAAAGCTAAAGAAGATTTGGGTTATACCCCAAGGTTTATGCAGGCTGGTTTTGAGTACATAAAACAATGGTATAAGGAAACGCAGGGAGACACGTCAACCCCTTTAAGTGAAGACCTACCTGATGAAGTGAGGGCTGTTGTTGAACAAACAATAAATAGCGCCCGCGATTCATGGCTTCGTTACCCTTCTAAAGCGGAGGCTGATGCAAGTGAGGAAGTCATCAGACAATATGCAAACGTAAGCTACGAGATAAACCGTGATGAAGTTTGGCCACAATTCCAAAAGTTAGTTGAGGCTGATATGGAAGATCAAAAACTTCAAGAGATGATGAAAGATATGCAGGGTGGTGAGGAAGGAAAAGGACAGCAAGGTTTACCGCAGGAACTGAGTGACCAACTAAGTGAAGCTGAACAGCAAGAACTTGAGGAAGCTCTCCAAAACGGACAGGTAAGTAATCAGGAAGGTAATGGTAAGTCGAGAACTATAGACCTTGATTCTCTATCTGAAGGTTTAAAACAGAAAATAAGAGACTACATTGACAGTTTGCCCGAAGATGTAAAACGAGAGCTGGCCGAAAAAGCCCAACAAGCTTTGCAAGACTTTGAGCGTGAGGTAAACGAGGAGTTTGAGGGGAAATTATCAGATAATCCTAAAAAGAAAGCGGAGCGTGGCGAAACTCAAAAAGGTAAAAAAACTGACAGTCAATCAGAATCTGAAGGCCAACAAGAGCGTCAATCTGAACAAACACCTGACCAAAAGCGATTCCGTGACCTCATTGAAAAGACTCTGCGGGGAGACGAGAACGTGTACGAAGAATATCGCCGTGATGTGTTGCCACTAATTGATGCACTTGAGACAGATTTGAGAGAGATATTTGTTGCCAGACGTACTCAAAAATGGCAAAGTGGCTTTAAGACCGGTAAACGTATTGATATTAAAAAGAGAATGCAAGAAAAAGCTTTGGGGATTTCTGCAGTAGAAAGCAGAGCTTGGCAGAAACGCGAGCTTCCCTCCGAAAAAGACTATGCCATAAGCTTACTAGTGGATTTGTCCGGTTCGATGCAGGGTCAGAAAATCCGAGAAACCTTCAAAGCAGCAGTTGTTTTAGCTGAAGTGCTCAATAGACTCTCAATCAACACCGAAATTCTTGGTTTCAATGACAGACTTTATGAATACCAGCCATTCGGGCAAGATATGAGTCGTGAAGTAAGAGAGCATATGGGCGGAATCTTACAAGAAGTAAATACTCCCGCTGCAAGGTATAACGATGACGGTTGGGCGGTCACACAAGCCTCTGAACGACTGGCAGGACAAAAAGCTGCAGAAAAATTCCTCTTTGTCCTTTCTGATGGTTTGCCAGAAGAATCGGGAGCTCATCCCAAATCACAATATGAACTTGGGAAAATGATTGCTAGAATTATGCAGGAGACAGACCAAAAATTAATTGGCCTAGGGATTGGTCCCGGGACAGATCATGTAGAGCGTTATTATCCAAATAGCGTTGCCAATATAGGCGTTAGAGAGATGTCAACCAAATTAGCTGATGTTATAAGGGAAGCGATCGCTAATTACGACACTTTTTAGTATACTATACAAAGCATTATGACAAACACTTTTGATGATTTCTTAAAATTCGTAAACTCACAAAAAGAGGTGTCTCTGGCTATCGCTAAGGATGAGACTGAGCTTGCCCAACTAGCAAGCAAGCTTGAAGAACATAAGTTCAGACAAGCGGTAGACACATCTGATCTGTTTAAACAAATCACTCAACCTTCAAAATCTTTTTTTATTGCAAAAGAAAGTTTGTCCAAAGACATGTATGACTTCGCAGTGCAGTACCCCACTGGTCAGGTTGAAATCTACGATAAGTTTAACCTCAAATCTCAGACAGTAACCCCTAGCTATAAAGACGTTGCAGTGATGTTCTTACTAACGAAAGATACCCTTAAAAAAGCACAGGAAGCTGGTTTTATGCTTCTTGAGCAAGTAGGTATAACTTACCAAAACTAAAAAACTATGCCAGACGAATCATCTATGGAAAGACATCAATTCACTCCACCACCAGAATTTCCTGTTGAAGAAAGTCAAGATACTGTTGCTTATCTCGGAGTTCGTTTGCCTAAAGCTCAAAATCCAGAAGGTCGTTTTGTCCCTCGTCGAGAACAGTATGCTGACTACATTAATGATAAGTTTTCTTTGGGATTACAAAAAGATATTGCAGTTAGCTTTCTCCAAGGTGACCCTGTTCTTATTGAGGGCGGCACAAGTATTGGGAAAACTACGACAGTTCGAAAAATGGCTGCAGATCTTGGCTGGGAAGTCCACTATGCAAACTTAAACGGCGCGACAGATGTTGAAGATCTCATGGGTCGATATATTCCCAATCCTGACAAGCGTGGACCAGAAGACCCTGAATATGTCTTTGCTGATGGAAAAGTTACTTCAGGCTTACGCCAAGAAGAAGGGAAAATAAAAGTCATCATTTTAGATGAATTTAACTCTGCTGCTCCAAATATTGTCATTAGACTACATGAAGTTCTTGATGCCGTTAATCGCGGTGAATCGGTTGTACTCTCTGAGGATGCTTCTGAAACAATTCCTGTAAGTAAGGAGATGACCAAAGTGATCGCCCTTATGAATCCACCAGGAAAGGGATACTTTGGTCGTGAACCACTAGATCCGGCACAGTTGAGGCGCTGGGTCTATCTCAAGGCCCCTACCGACCTTCCAGATGACACATTCTCATACTCAACCGATGCTCTTTTTACGCTTGCATCTCAAGATGAAGAAGTTTCACCAGATGCTTATCTGGTATCTCAAGAATATGCCATACTCCCTGAGCAACTACAGGAAATTCCAGGTATTGATTCTATTCTTGGCAGATATAAAGAATTTCACAAAGCTGCCAAGGAACTAGTTAAGGGTCGCAAAGTAGCTGCAGATCAACCACAACCATTCACTTATGACGATAGAATGGAACCAAGACGCGTTCGTGATTTCATTTTAAGGTTTTATAACGGCGATATTAATGAAACCTTCCAATCTGCATTGCGCTATTACTACTCCAACAAACTTGATTCCGAAGTTGATAAGGCAAAACTTGATGAGTTGATCCAGCATGTCGAATATATAGCTCCTCAAAACA
>CAYNWG010000001.1:0-42404 GCA_964400865.1 uncultured Pseudomonadales bacterium | reverse complement strand
AAGGCAAAACTTGATGAGTTGATCCAGCATGTCGAATATATAGCTCCTCAAAACACCAGTCAAAGACGAGGGGTTGATCGTAATTCAACAGCCGTTCCAGAAAGACAACGTCCCACACCTGAGACAGCCATTCCAGAACAAAATGCGTGGAGAGAGGTGTTGGGAGCAAACGTTGAAGTTCCTCCAGTTCCTGATGTTGTAACGCCTGAAGTTCAGAGGAACTTGGAACGCTTAGGTTTTGAATTGCGCTATATTCCTAAATTGGACTTAGGCACACTTGATGAACTAAAGCGCAAAGGTCCGGAAGGTTTCTTGGATGAGATTCAGCGTCGCTACCCCAACTGGCGTAGGTATGAAACTCTATCGGACGAGCAACGAGAAGATCATGGTGTAACTAGAAACCTAGAAGAATGGTTCTGGGATTTGGCAAAGGACGACAAAATGGACTTTCCAAAGCTCCAAGGAACTTGGATAGCTGTAGAAACAATGCCAAAGCCAGCATATGGTGACCAATATGCTAAAACTCCTGTTGGGGAAACGTTGGGCTTAGACGATCGCTTCAACGTATCATGGAACGACGCTGACAAAACTATTCGAGATCACAAAAGAGAGTTGCTTACTCAAGCAGGTTTACCAGCATCTACAAACGTTCGAATGTTAGAGGCGGTCGAATGGAACTTACTTGCGAATCGTGAGGGTTGGGGTACTACCAACACTTATGAATGGACAAATACAGAAGCTCGTGCTGCTGGCGCTCCTCACCGCGTCCGTGTTGGCAACTCCGTCAATGGCGGTGCCGCGTCCGCCTATTGGTTCGATCCCGGGTACTCCTTCGTCAACTTGGGTTTTCGCCTCGCGGTAGTTCTTGGTTCTTGACCTCTTGAATTCTTGGTTCTTTTGGATTCTTGTTACTTGGTCCCTTGACCCGCGAAGCGGGTCGACCGCAAAAATTTTTTATTGTCTTCAACCTCTGATGACTATAAATAGCATTTACCCTTGATTTTTCTTACTTCTCTTATTTATACTTCACTATAGATTGTGTTAATGCAAATACGGGCATGCCTGTATTTCACAGAATCGCTCTTCTTTAAGAGCTAAGCCAGAGTTCTCATGGTTACGGCTGTGGGGAGAGTGCTTATAAAGAAGGGATAAAACTACTTGCTTGCTTTTGAAGGTCTTAGGATTAATACCTAAGCCACTTAAAATACAGGAGAGAGTCTTTAGTAAATAAAGACGATCTTGGGTAATAATCAAAACACTGGTACGAATCAAAAGCTATCGGTGGCAAAAAGGGGCAGACTAAAATCTTAACCCTGGAAAGAAAGCAGGCAATGCGAAACGTGATGATGGCGATCCTAACCGCGTCATTGTTGGCAACTCCGACAATGGCGGTGCCGCGAACGCCAATTGGAACGATCCCGAGAACTCCAACGACAACTTGGGTTTTCGCCTCGCGGTAGTCTTATCTCTAATTATTAGGAAAACCTGCCAGATTCGTCTGGAAAGGTTCAAGTTCGATAGGTAGATGCTTTGATCCAACCACCCAGCATCTTACCTATCTCTTGAAGTTGGGACTCAAGAAGAAGGTAGTTTTTATTATCAATAATCTTTAAATCTTTACAACAACGTATGAGAACTTTTAATACATCTAACTTTATACTAGCCCCCTGCAAGGTGGGTACCTTTTCCGATTTAGATAACTGGCTGGCAGTAATTATGTCTTCAATCAAACCTAAAATGCCATTTTCAATTCTTTGCCCAATTGCATATCTATCTTTTTTAGGAAAATGAGCAACCAACTGATAAAAACTTTTATAAAGTTCGTACGTTCTTTGAAAGACTGGTATGTCCAAATTTAATCTGCCTGGTTCAAAATCAGTATGAGAATCTGGCATAGTAGTTATTATGAAATTATAGCACTTGAAAACATGTTTCAGGCATGGGAAGAATTTCTAAAAGGTAAAAAGCATAAAGTTGATGTAGGAATTTTTGAGAGATCCCTGGAAGACAATATTTTTAGTTTGTATCAAAAGCTCAAAGATAAAACTTACCGGCACGGAAATTACCAGGAATTTTATGTTCGTGACCCCAAAATGCGACATATACATAAAGCCTGTGTTCAAGATAGAGTTGTACATCATTTGGTAAGCAAAACTTTAGAAGAGATATTTGATCCAACTTTTTACGCCCATTCCTATTCATGTCGAAAAGGAAAAGGTACTCATAAAGCTGTTCAAGCATTTGTGAAGCTTTCTCGCAAGGCGAGCAGAAACAATACTTCTAAATTATTTGTTCTCAAATGCGACATTAAAAAGTTCTTTGCCAATGTTGACCATGTAGTTTTACTAAGTCTTCTGGAAAAGAAAATTCATGATAAGGATTTTTTAAACCTTCTTGATGAAATAATTACAAGCTTTAAGACAGAAACGGATTCTAGGGGAATGCCCATAGGAAATCTTACGTCACAACTTTTCGCAAACATCTACATGGATCCCTTAGATCAGTACATTAAACACAACCTAAGAGCAAAGTATTACATACGTTATGCCGATGACTTTGTCATCATGTCAAATAACCAAGAGTATCTACGGGACATTTTGTCATTGGTAGGGCAATTTCTTAAAGAAGAACTGAAGCTCACACTCCATCCCAACAAAATTGAGATTAGAGATTACTATCTGGGAATAGATTTTTTAGGATATGTAATCTTTCCTAAATTTATTTTACCTAGAACTAAAACCAAGAAGCGGATTTTTAGAAAGTTAACAGAAAAAGCTCAGAAAATTAATGAAGGCAAAGCTTCTCCAGAGAGTTTAAATCAAGCACTTCAGTCATATCTTGGATATTTGTCTCACTGCAATAGCCATAAACTATCTCAAGAAGTGAAGAACCAAATACTGTTCCTACAGACAAGCTAAAAGCTGAAGAGCTCCTTCATTTCGACTTTTAAAGCTTTTGCAAGCTTATAAATATTGTCTAGGGAAACATTTTGTTCCCCCCTTTCAACCGCACCAATATATGTCCTATGGATGTTGGCTTTAAAGCCCAACTCTTCCTGGGACAAACTGGTGGCTCTTCTTATCTCCCTCAGCCGCCTGCCGAATTTTTTTCTAACATTTAATTTTGGCATATACCCTTAAGTAAAGGGTAGATTTATGCAGTCTATAACTCTACAGACGATAACTAGCATTTATGCTACAATTAGCCTTGAGATGAAGAAAAATGCGGCAATAGAGTTCTATGAATTTAGTCCGATTGAAGGCATAAGCGATGGGGCTTTACTCAAAGCAGTAAAAAAAGCGCAATATAGCTTTTTCAGGAAGCAAAAAGGATTCATCAGGTGTGAAATATTAAAGTCTGATAAAAACTGGATTAGTATCAGCTATTGGAGTGACGTAGAAGAAGCCAGAAAAGCCCTGGACGAATTCCTAAACCATTCGAGCTGTCTGCCCTTTGTGCAGATGGTCTCCCCTAGTAGTGAGCGAAGGCTGTACATGCATCGCGAACTATCATCTAAAGTTCAATCTTGAATAAGTCCTCCCAAATCACCACAAGTTGTCAGAAACTTTATTGCGAACTATTTTCTTCTTCACTAGACTATAGCTATTAGGAAGTAAGGCCTAACGAAACAATCGGGGCTGTGACTTTTGAATATACGCCAACTATGCGTGTGTTTAGAAGTTGCAGCCTCTTTTTGTTAGCAAAGAAACAATATGGAAAATCAGGATCCAAAACAACCAAAAGTACCAATGACAGATAAGAAGCCCGCAACACCGGCTCCCGAAGCAAGTGTCGCCAATCAACCAAATGAGGCACAAATGTGGGATAAGGTTGATTCATTGTTCACCGTAGCCCGCAACACTTTCTTCCAAGGCAACTCAACTTTCCTGGAAGTTCTTGACAGTTTGATCGCCACCCTACAAGACATGAAGGAAAACGAAGTCCGTCCTCTCGGAGGGTTAACTCAAAAAAACAAAATGAAGTTAGAAGATCAGGAGCAGCCGGAAAAAGAAGAAGAACCGGCTAATCCGAATTTATAAAACTATGACAGACAATATTGACCAAAAACTTGATAAAGGCCGAGCAGTTTGGGAAATGACCCAAACCGAGGGCTGGCATATTATCAAAAGCCTTATTGATCAAGAGCTTGAGATTGAAAGCAAGGATTTATTGGACTGTCCGATAGCAGAAGATCTTGAGCATAAACAAATGATCAAGGCGTATAGGAAAGTTTTGAGTATGGTTGAGAGCGTTATTAAAGAACGAGATGAGACAGCTCAAAACCTGAGAAAGGAATAAACCTATGGACGAAGAACAATTGAAACAAAAAGAACAAGAAGAATTAAGAGCCCTACTCGATGCACCAGACGACGAGCAGGAGTCCTCTGGTGATGACCAGAAAAATAAGAACGATGCTCCGCCATCTGACGAAAACAGTAACGATGACGATAAAAGTAAAACAAAGTCAGGTGATGAAGACGAACAAGATGATAAAGGAAATAAAGACAAAGATAAAAAAGACTCCAAAGATAAAGGTAATGATGAAAATAAAGACAACAAAGACCGTTGGAACGGGAAAAGTCGTGAGGAAGTGATCAAAGAATACGAGGCTATGGAAGCCCGTATTTCTGCTTTGGAAAGTAAGAATCCTGATAAAAAAGATGAGACTGAAAGCGGAAAGACTAAAGACGGCGAAGAAAAACTTGATCTCCCAACTGCAGAAGAACTCCAGAAGATGACCCCCTCTGACTTTGCTAAATGGGTTATTTCCCGCATTGATGAGGGTGTCAAAAAGACGATTGATGTTCAAGAAAAAATTCGTGAATCGGTCAGAAAAGAAATCGCTGAAGCAAAGAAAGAACATCCACTGCAAGACCCCGACTACCGCAAGATGGTGCAAACCATCATGGATGCTGCCAGTGCCAAAGGCACTACAGTCTCCTTAAAAGAAGCATGTGTTCAAGTAGATGCTTTTCTCGGCAAGCATAAAGCAAAAGATGATGCCAATACCGAAGATGAATCTGAAGAATTATCAGATGAAGAAAAGAGCCGACTTAAAAAAGCAAAGGCTCAAGTTGAGAGTGGAGCGGGCGCTCCGACTCAGCCCGATGGCTCGGATGCCGAAACAAAACGCATCCAGAAAGCCCTCGCCGGAAGCGGGTCAAAAAGCCCCTTAGGAGGGTTAGGAATCTAACCTCCTGCGTTATTAATAAGAAGGGAGGTGAAAAAATATTATGCCAGCATCAGCAACAGGAATCAGAGGTTCAGGTAACTTAGGGGCAACCCGTAAGTATGACGTGTCGGATGTTGTATCGCTTTTGGATGTCAACCGATATCCATTGATGGCGATACTCACTAACGCTGGTAAGGATCCAGCGACCGGCGAGGGTGAAGCTTTGAAAAAGAAAGAAAGCACTGATCCAGAGTTCAAGTGGTTTGAAGATGAATTTGGAAAGCGACAGCTGACCGGCTCAGGAACAGTTGACCCAGACGGTGGCAACCTTGTCATTACAGGACAATCTCAGTACCTTCAGGTTGGTGACATCATTTTGGTGTCCGCGCAGAAATGGATATTCCAGGTAACAGCAATTGTCGATGGAGATACAGTCACTGTAGGTGCAGAACTTGGTGGAGCAACAGGCGCGGCCGCATCTGCGGTCGGTGACGTTTGGCTCATTGGTAATGCCAATGAGGAAGGCGCAGGCCTGCGAGATATCAAGTCTACAACCATTGCCGAAGTGTCCAACTACTGTCAGATCTTCAGAACTCCGGTAGGTATCACAGAAACTGCTAAAAACACGCAAGGATGGGTCAAGGAAAACGACTTTGATTATCAGAGGCGCAAAAAAGGTATTGAACACTATGTCGATATCGAACGCACGTTTATCTTTGGTAAAAAAGGTCTTATCACTTCAGGTACTCACCCAAAGCGGTTTACGAATGGAATTCTAGGAAGAATTGCCACCTATGCCACTGCTAACGTCGATACAGAATCAGAATTCGACGCTTGGCTTGAAAGTCTCTTTGCACACGGTAATACCGAAAAGTATCTCTTTGCTTCAGCTGCGGTCGTTTCGATGATCAACGGTTGGGCTAAAGGGAAACTGCAAGTAGTCAATCCGACTAAAGCATATGGCCTGAGAATCGTAACGTACGACTCACCGCACGGAACACTGCACATCATTAAGCATCCACTTTTGATCGGGTCCACATACGGGAACTATGCCGTAGGACTTGATATGGAAGCCTTAACGTACCGCCATCTGACAAATCGTGACACCAAGCTTTTGACTAACCGTCAAAATCCAGGTGAAGACAGCCAGGTCGATGAGTATTTGACCGAGTGTGGATTGCAAATGGAACAAGAGAAACGCCACGCCATTATGAGTATCGGCGCTCTCTAACCCTAAGCACATTACTGAAATCTATGAATACAAACGACAAACAACGAAAGTTACTGCACACTTTCTTACTCAGTGCAGTCGCCTAAGAAGGGGTGAGCGTTATCACCCCTTCAACCCAATCTGAGGTTATTAATTAAATCAGAAACAAAAGAAAGCGAGGTGAAAAATATGACTGAAAGAACAGCAAAATCATTAGATGAAATGTCGATGGCAGAGCTTTGGAGCGTTGCCAAACTATTGGGTGTCTCAAAAGATGGTAAGCGAGATGAGTTAGTTGCTCGTATCAAGCAAGCCCAGGATCAGGAAAGTAGCGATGGATCGACTCCAACACAACAACCCAAGTCAACCAAGTCTCCGGTAACTAAAGAAGTGGTGTATATCTCCCGCTATTACGAACTCAGGTTGGTAATGTCACCCTCTTACTTAAAAGAGGTCGGAGGTAAAGTCCTGATTATTCGAGGTACTTATATCCAATTCCACGAAGGTATTTATAAAACCAATAAACCTGATGAGATCGAGTATCTCGATGCTCATCCCAATTTTGGCAGTGTATTCAGAAAAGTTGAAACAGCCGATGTGAGAGGTGGAAAGAGTGTTGATCAGATCTATCAAGACAAGTTTAAAACTCTTGAAGAGCGCGAAAAAGAATTAGCAACCAGAGAAGCTGCCCTTCGCAAAAAAGAGGTAGAACTGAATGGCTCAGAGGAAGGAGCAAGTCAACCAAAAGCAGTAACTGGAGTTAGAAGTACGGCCGAACAGCCGAAGTTTTAAACAGAAAAATATGTCAACAGATAGTCGACCGACATTTACAACGGCTCAGGTAACTCTGACCGATGCTGATACCTGGTATCCATTACCAGATATCAAAGTTGGTGAGGGTTGCGAAGTCGTTATCAAAAGTAAAACAACAAATACAGGTGCTCTCAGGGTTGCACACGATGACACGGCAAGTAAAAACGCGCCGTTTGTTTTAGATAACCCTGGTGACAGCGTTTCTCTGAGGATTAAAGGCACTGCTCAAGTTGTTGTTAGTTCTGGAGTTTCTGGGCAAATTGCAGAAGTTATTAGCGAATTGTAAATATATGGCTAAATTTAAACAATCACAAGCGAATATCAAAAGAATGTTCTCGAAGTTGAGAGTCATCGTCAACACTGATGATGGTGAAGAAGATTACGATACAACTTGGTATCCCAATGGATTTGCCAGTAACCAAATATCAATAGGCCATGATGGCACTGGAAGTAATGATGCCGGATTAAGATTTTTACGACCGCTTCTCCCAAATAACGTCAAGATTACGAAGGCTGTCCTACGAATCAAGTCTGCAGTCAACTCCACCAAACGTCCAGTCTGGGTAATTAAAGGCATTAAGCAATCTAGCACTTTAAGCTTTGACTCAACCCATAGACCCTCCCAACAGCCAAAGACCACGGCTACAGTTGCCTGGGTGCCGGGAGCTGATTGGGTACTTAACACTTGGTATGAAAGTCCTGACATTAAATCAATCATTCAGGAAATTATCGACCAAACAGAATTTACCAATAAAGCGATTGGCATAGCAATTGAAGACAACGCCAGCCCATCCAACAACTATGAAAACGTCTGGGACTTTAACAGTGGTGGTGCAAATGCTCCACAACTCATATTAACGATAGAACCAGATTTGTAAGGAGGTGAAAATTATGCAAGAAAGCGACGTCGCACTACTAGAACAAATTATTAAAGCCATAGTCGAAAAGCCAGAAAGCGTAGTAATCAGTCGCAAGGTTGACGAAATGGGAGTTTTGTTAACAGTTCGATTGGATGACAAAGATGCTGGTGCCCTAATCGGGAGAGGTGGCGAAACGATAGCTGCAATCCGAAGAATTATGAAACTCGTTGGAATCAAAGCAAACGCTAGGATCAACATCAAATTAGATGTTCCACCCAGGAGCAAAAACGCCTATGACAAACCAAGTATTGAAGATCAAAGCAACAATCCAAGAGAACTCTGATGACGGCAAAGAAGCTGGATCTACTACTTGGAATAAAGATGGGAATGGATCGAACGTCATAACTTTTGGTAATTTCAGCGGTGCACAAACCGGTGCTTTCCGTTTTCGTGGTGTAGATATTCCTAAATTCTCTAAAGTTTTTCTCGCCCGTCTTCGTTTGAGACCCGCATTTACGGATGATGCCGACTTCACCACAAACCTTAAGGTTAAGGGAATTAAGGAACCAGACCCAGCACCTTTTAAAGCCGATGGATCAAATAGACCCTCTACAAGTAATAAAACAACTAACGCGGTTGATTGGGACATTATCAAAAAATGGGAAGTCCACGAGTGGGTTCAAACTCCAAACTTGAATCTAATCGTGGAAGAGCTCGTTGCCCAAGCTGACTGGAAGCCTGGAAACGCAATGGCTTTTATTATCACTGACGATGGCAGTCCCACAGATAACTCCAAGACTTGTTACGACAGCAGTAAGGGTCAAGGTTACGAAGCAGAGCTGGAAATTTACTATCTTCCTCAAGGTTTACACGAACAAATAACCATAGGACTAATTCAAGGAAATGACCGTGACGGTGAAGAAGATTACGATACAACTTGGTACCCAAATGGATTTCAAAATAACATTACAACTTTTGGTGATGACGGCAGTAACGATCCAAACGAATCGGCAAATGACTTAGGACTTATCTTCAGCCCAATCAACATCCCACCAGGTGCAGAGATTATCTCGGCCAAAATACTTGTCACCTCTCCTCAACAAAACAATGGCATGCCCAATCTTTGGATTAAAGGTATTGCAGAAGACGATGCTACCGTTTTTGCTTCCAACGGCTCCAATAGGCCATCACTGCGAAATAAAACAATATCCAAGGTTCAATGGAACTTGGGTCATGCCGAAGCAGGTGTGCTAATCGGCGATCATTGGAGTGCGGAAAGTGTTTATGAAAGCCCTGAGATAAAAGAAATTATTCAGGAAATTGTAGACAGACCAGGCTTTGCCTCAAGCAAGCTGGGTCTGGTCATTGAAAACTATGAATCAGGTCATGGAAGCGTAAAAAAAGTTTGGGACTATAACCAAGACACTGGTAAATATGCTCCCCGGCTAGTTATCGCCTGGACTCGAGAACGCAGAGTAACTGCCCGAGACAAAGATATCGAAGTGTACAACAAGGCGAATTACCCCGAATTTATCATTGTCCACCATTCCGCCACCCCTCGAGATAATACCCGCTTTGAAACGATTAAGAAGGCTCACATAGGCTTTGGTTGGGATGATATCGGATATCACAAGTGGATTGCAGGAGAGCTTGACGGTGATGGGGCTTTGATCTTAGGGCGGCCGGATAACGTAATTGGGGCTCATGCCGACAGCAACAAGATGAATTACCGATCACTAGGAGTGGTGCTATGTGGCAACTTCCACAACTCTGAAACACCAACCTCTGCACAACTTGCAACGTTGCAAAAAGTTCTCGACGACTTGCGTATGGAACGAAGTATTCCGAAGGAACGAGTTCTGGGACATGGAGAAGTTCCTGAGTCGGCGACAGACTGTCCGGGCAATGCGCTATTACCTTACGTTCAACGGTACAGGAAGACCGGAAAACTCGAATAACTATGCAATTACAAGAATTTAGACAAGACTTAAACGCCAGGATGACAGCCTCCAAAGTGAGTGGCTTTTGGAAGGATGCCGATAAAGATCGCTGGATTAACAAAGCGATTGTGCGGGCTTGTAATTACGCCCGCTGGAAATTCTTAAGCAAGCACGCTACACAACTCACTGAGCTAAACCCTGATGGTTCGGGAAAAGAATCCTATTTCCTCCCTTTTGATTTCAAACCTGGTGGAATGGTTTTTCTTTCCGTAGATGGTGAGGAGTATCACAAAGCTATGGAAAACCAATACCTGAGCCGAAAGTCTGACAACAAAATTGCTCCTACCTTTCACCCCTCCCTGGATATTGTCCATCCCTCTGCTCACACCGACTGGCGATGGCAAAAAATGTATGCCGTTATCGGCGATCAATATTTTATAGATCCCGTTGCCGAAATTGCCGGCAAGATTATCGACCTCTTTTATAAACGTCGCCCTGTTCGACTAGTTGAGGAAACGGATGAACCAATCACTCCGGAAGAAATGGACGAGCCAATTCTCAAGCTGGCTTTAGCCACATCTCTGGCAAAAGAACCGGGCAGGAAAAATGAAGCAGAAAAGGAAGTCATCGAAGCGCACGCCCTATTGCAACAAACCAAAGACCGCGAGGATGAAGAACCATCGAGTGTCTTCGTAGGCCAAGCAAAAAGTACCCGATGGGGTTAAAACTATGAACGCATACAGAATACAAGGTTATAGAGGAGGAATAGCAGATGATCCTTACCAAGGTGTAAGGGAGGCTTTTCGTTTCGGCTATGGCCTAAACATTAGAGGCGAAGAAAACACGCTGAAGTGCAATCAACGTTTAAAAGAGGATTTGGGTAGCGACACGGTCATAACCGATCTTATTCTGTTTTATATTCCGGCCTCAAACGGAAACTTATATGGCTTTGGTGACACAGGAAATGTTTACCGAAAACAAGGTGGAGCTGCCGCTTGGGAATTAGTTTATACCGATACAAGTGGAAAAATAACCGGTGCGGCCGAATACACGAATAATGATGGTAGCGATAACTACGTTCCCTATCTGTATTGGGCGACTGAAACCAATGTCAGCAGAATAAAACTGTCCGGCACTTGGGCAACGGATGTCGAACACAATTGGCAAACTCTCGATGGAGATCCATCCTGGCACACCATGTCTGAGGCACTTGGAGTTCTCCTTATTTGTGACAGCAAAGATTTGGCAATGATTGATTATGAGGGCGGGTTTAATCTTGATGCTATTGATTTGCCAAGAAGCCATCGAAATAAATGCTTGCTAGGTTTAGATCAACTCGTTGTCTTCGGATCGACTAAGGGCGACAAGGTTGAAGAAGGTTGGCTTTGGACCTGGGATAAGATCCAGCCCTCTTGGATCCAAAGGCGAATGGTCGCAGAGCGCGGGATCAATGCAATGTTGCAAGGTGAATTTCTCATGATTCAGGCTGGAATACGAGGAGGCTTGTACTTTTGGGACACTTCCAGCCTCTTGCGAATAAAAAAACTCCCCGGTGAATTTGCCTGGGTCAATCCAGGAGGGGTAACACTCATGAGTGGCCTTCCACTATTAGGTGTTAACGGAAGCAATAAATGTGGAATTTATTCTTACGGACGACTAAATAAAAACGATCCCTATGCTCTTAATCTCGAATACATCCCTTCCCACGGTAAGTTCGAAAACGTTTTGATCGGAGCTCTCACGATGTATGAGGACAAAGTTTATTGTTCTTGGAAAGACGGAACTATCTTCGGAACGGACGTAATTGACCCTGATAACAAAGCAGAGGCGCGTTTTGAGGGATTGGTATTTGACGGGGGTGAGTCGTTCACCCAAAAAGGCTTCCGTCAAATCAAGGTAGTCACCAAACCTCTCCCCAAAGATTGCAGTATCGAAATTTTCTTCAAGGTTAACCAACAAGCTGATTGGCAGAAAGCAACCATGCAAGATGGCTCTGAATTATTTGACCACGAAGGCAGATCAAAAGCGATTTTTTCAATCGAGACTGGTGGTAACGATGACGATCCAGGTTCCGGAGAGGAATACGAATTAGCCATGAACTTACATCCGAGCGGCAACGACACGCCAGAAGTTATCTCGGCAACAACCTATTTCGACCCACTAGGAGTTTTATAAATCTATGTTAACTAAACAAGTCAAAAAAATACTACAAAACAAGGAAATAGAAGATCAACCTTTTCCTGAAGTTGTGCCACATACGCATAATGGTATCGATTCATCAATGCTTGGTGCCAACACTGTCGATAGCGTCAATATTAAACCAGGTGCAGTCGGAGATGCCGAGTTGGACGATTTCTCGGTTACCGAACAAAAGCTGGCTGATGCTGCAGTGGCCACTCAAAAGATTAAAGATGATGCCATAACGGCAGCCAAGGTTTATAAAGCAGGATCCGTTATTACTGTCTCAGCTCAGATTGCAGAAGCGATCATTCTCACGGCCCATATAGGAACCGCTCAAATTACAAACGCTAAAATTGCCAATGCTTCAATTTCCACAGCGAAAATTCAAACCGCTGCCATAACAAACGCTGAGATAGCAGATGCAGCCATCACGAATGCCAAGATCGGCTCCCTAGAGGTTGGTAATTCCAAAATCGCTAATGCCGCCATTAGCACTGCAAAAATTCAGGATGCAGCCGTAACTAATGCTGAAATTGCTGATGCCTCAATTTCCAACGCCAAGATAGGTGCTCTTGAGGTCGGAAACTCTCGCATTGCAAATGCAGCTATTAGCACAGCCAAGATTCAAGACTTAGCTGTCACTGATGCTGAAGTAAACGACCTTAACGCAGGAAAAGTCTCTGCGGGGCAGATGAGTGCTGAACGAATCTATGGAGGGACCGGATACTTCACCAAAATTAATATTTTAATGTCAGGGTTAGAAGCACTTAATGTAGCTGGCAATATTAATAAAAGTGGTACATCAAATTTCTCAATCCCTCATCCATTGAAAAAGGGCCATAGATTGGTTTATACTGGTATTGAGGCAGCAGAAGTTCTCCTCATTCACAGAGGCACAGCCAACTTAAGTAACGGACAGACACGAATTGACTTCCCAGACCACTTCATAGCGGTCAGCGATCCCAGAAACATCACAGCATATCTGACTCCCAAGCAAAACTGCAACGGACTTTTCATTGTCGAAGTAACAACCGACCATATTGTTGTGCAGGAACTGCAGGGAGGTACATCCTCCGCTCGGTTCGACTTCATGATAATGACGGTTCGCGATAAATACTTTGACTTTGATTTTGAACCTGAAGGCGATATCGCCATCAAACGCGATGACGAAGACGAGGAAACTTTCAAACAACGCTACCTGGAACATCGGATAGCTGAGATCACTAAAAAAGGTGGTCCCAACGTTCAGGAACAAATTGTTCAACTGCAGCGTGAATTTATCACCACAGTTGGCAGAAAGGAGGTCATAGATGACAAAAAAACCATTGAAGTTAGATAAATTAGATCTAAAAGAACTGCGGTTGAGAAAGCAAATGATTAAGCAGCATCAGCTGACGATTCAAGCGCTCGATTCTCAATTAGTCGTGTGGCTTCTCGGGAAGTTTTTCAAGTACGGTCTCGATAGTCAAAAAGAATACAACTTTGATGTTATTTCTGGAGAAATAACTGAAGTTGAACAGACCCAGAAAGGAGGTGGCTCCTAATGGCAGATAAACAATACGGCGGTTGGTATTGGCAACCTAGTCAGAGCAAAGCCTTACGTTGGTGGGGTACTGATTCTAGTGGTAACGAAGTTTGGACTGAGGGTGACGAACCCGGAAAACAGCAGTCAGTTGCTAACTTAAGTGCGGGCCTTTCCCAAATAGGTGGATCTGACAGCATTCTCGGTTTTGATGCAGGAACACTCAATACTAAATTCCAGGACACCTACAAACAAACTCAAGATTTGTCTTCAGACCTTGAGGGCTATCAAACCCGCCGATACGACGAAGAATACGGCAAAGCGGAACTTGGCAAGCTTAAAGATACTATTAGCTCGCTAGATACAAGCATCTCTCAAGAAAAAAATGTCAGAGATGAATCGGTTAGTAAGATTCGCAAGAACCCAGGATATTCAGCGGCCACTATAACTGGAGAATCTGGAGAGGTTCAAAGGCTTGCTGGCGCTAAAATCGGCAATCTGATTGAAGAACGAAACGCAAAAGCTGAGGACTATAACGCTCGTCTTGGTGAAATTACTCGAAAAGTCACATCTGAAACGCAAGGTAAAGAAGCCAAGCTCAATAACCTTCGATACGATCTGCAATTTTTAGGAGGACTGCTTAATACCTACAATCAAATTCGATCTTCAGAATTATCGTCCGCCAAAGATGACGAACGCTGGGAAAAAGAGTTTGAGTTAAAACTCTATGATTCCCAGACTAGCAGAATGAAAACTGGTGATGGCGGTGGAACATATGCCAAACAACAAGTTAAAGATGCATTCGGTAATGTAGTTGGATATTTCGATGCCACCTCAGGTAAAACCACTCTTTATGAGGAACCTTCAAGTAAGTCACAAACAACCCCCGTAAACGAAGGCGATCTGCGAAATGAAATCAGATCTGCGTGGAAGCAGGGATTTACGGCCGATCAGCTCAAAACAAACCTATCAGAAGTCTCAACAGATAAAGGTAAAAATGCCACACAAATTATTGATGAGGAGTGGCAGTTAAAAAACCAGCCAGGAGTAATGGGATTCTTAAGACGCTTATTTACACCCGGGGTTTAAAACATATGGATAACTTTTTTAATCAAATCAAGAAAAACATAACCTCGTCAATTCAGAATACGAGTCAAACACTCGGTGGCATTTTTGGGAAAGCTCAACAAAAATTCGGCGACTTGATTAAGCCATTGGTTCCTGAGCAATCGGAATTTGCAATTCCAGGTCCAACCAGTGGCTCGTACAAACCCTTTAAAAGTATATATGTTGAGGCAGCAGCACAGACTTTGGGTTTAGGCGACCGAGATACAGATGTTTTAGAGCGACTCCCTAGCGCAACTGTTGGAGCATTAAAGGGTGCTGGTGATGGTTTGGCTCAAGCACTTACCTTTGGCTGGTGGAACCCCGAAATCAAATATGCAAACGATATTGAGAAAATGGCTGGAGATATGACTGAGGTTGAATTTAATGTCCTCGGTACTATTGGAACCTTTGTCGTTGGTGGCGGGCTGGTTCAGGGAGCTCTCAAGGGTGTTCCTCTACTTGCGAGAGTTGCTACAGTAGCCCCAAAGACGTTTAGTCTTCTATCAAATGGACTTACTTTTGCAGGACTAACACAACTTCAAAAAGAGGAATCATATAAAAACGCACAACAAAGAACAAAGGATTTCGTTAGTGACTTTGCCTTGGGTGGAGCTTTCTCTATTGCCGGAATGAAACCATCTTTTCTCAAATCCTCCGCGATCATTGGACCGGCCACATATGTAACATCCCTGATTAAAGGTGAATCAACCGAAGATGCTCTTAAAAACACGGCGGCCATGATGGGATTACACTCTCTCAATTTTGCAGTAGCAAAGTATCTTCCCAACAAACCAGCCATAGAGAAACAAATCGAAAAAGTGGCTAGTGAGCAGTTGAAGATTACCAAAAACCAAGCCCTGGAATATTTAGGAGTGAATGAAAAAGCAACCGCAGACCAGGTTAAGCAAGCCTGGAAGAATAAAGTAGTCGGCATAACTAAGCAATTCCCAGCTCAAGCTAATCAAACGCCGCAGGAAATGACACAGTTCAACCAGGCTTGGAACACCGCCAACAGAGCTTATGAATTCTTGGCAAAAGTGAGTAATCCTACTGGTTACACCGGAAAATCATTCAGGCAAGAATTTCAAGATCTTTATTATGATCTCTGGAAAAATGTCCCCGATAAACGCGCCATTATTGTCAGAGCTGTTCGTAATATGCCGGCAGGTTTATCAATTCGAGCTACCTTAAACGATGCACAACGAAGCGAAATCGTGACCTCCCTTGGAGGACAAGAAGCGAAAACTAGACTCGGTCGAGTTGCAGAATTAACTGACGCTGATTTAGTGACAGTGGCTATGGAAAATAAGATACCAGTCACTCCTTCAAAAGGAGGAGCACCTGAAGCAACTGAGCTAAGTGTAGAAACATATAAACATGGCACTCCTGTTCCCGAAAAGATCTTGAAGGAAGGGTTCAGTTTGGCGGACTCTGGAAAAACGAGTGGTTATGGAGGGGTTATGGGTAAGGGTGTTTACTTGGATCTTACACCAGGTGGTGAAGGAGCAAAATTATACGGAACAGTAATAGATACAAAGATTAAAAAAGGATTAAAACTTTTCAATTGGTCAGGCAAAATTGACGAGCTTTACACTGAAGCGACTAAGTACGGTGATCCCGAAAAAATTAGAGAAGTTCTACAAAAGAAAGGATATGACGGTGTCAAAGGTTTAAACCAGATGGTCATTTTTGATCCACAAAATGTAGTACCCCTAGTTGATGGCAAACCCTCCACTCCACTAAGCACATCATTCTCCGTCTTAGATCAAAAAGCGGCCAAAGCTGCCGAAATACGAGACAAATATCGAGTTCCTGGTGAAACCGAGCTTGAAAAGCTTGAAAGCACTAATAAGGATGTATCGCAGTCAACGTTGATTCAAAAACGGCGTCAGGGTCAGATAGTTGCATCCGAGCAACCTCGAGCTGATGAAGTGAAAGATCCGCCACCTGGTAGCCCTCCTAGACCTCCACAAGAGACATCTATTGAATCTGATCCGCCACCTCCAGATGGAAGTGCATTAAGTCAAATAGATGCCATGGTAGGAAAACTCTCACCAGCCGCAAATCTCTTGGACAAAGCTAAAAAAGCTATTCAAGTTTTCCCTCGTTTATTTACTGATCGCTTTGCTCCTATCCGAGAATTTGAAAACAAAGTAAGTAAACTTCAAGGGAAGCCAATCGATATAAACTCCAGTCCATATATTGGCGCACGAATGTACGCTGGACGCTTCGGTATTGTAGAAGGCAGTTTTAGAGACCTCTACACCGCCCTTCAGCCGGTTAGAAAACTACGCGCAGACTTTACCCGTTATGTGCTTGCCCAAAGAACGGTTGAACGAGCAGCCAGAGGTGTCGAAAATCCACTTGGAGTCACCCAAGATACCGCAGAAAAAGCACTTCAAGAACTAAAGGCTAAGGTTGGTGACAAAGCATTCCAAACATTTCAGCAAGTTGGTAACGGAATGCAGAATTGGGCGGTTAAGGCAATTTTGGAGCCTATGAGAGATTCGGGTATCTTAAGTAATAATGCTTTCAATGCAGTTGTAGAGAAAAACAAAAATTGGCTACCATTCCATGTCTTGGAATATATACCCACGCTGGAAGAAGCAGACAAGATGGCAGTCGGTTCGGAAACTTTTTCAGTGAGTAAACAAGGTGTTGTGAGTGCCCTTGAAGGAACGGATAAAGTTATTCGGGATCCATTTATCTCCGTAATAGACAATCTCACAAAAGCAGTTAGCCTAGTTGAGCGAAATAAAGTAGCCCTAAAACTCGTAGAGCTACGCAAGACTCACCCCGATGCGACCAAAGGATTGATCAGGTTTCTTCCCAATAAAGAAAATGTCCCACAAGATTGGGAGTCAATTAGCGTATTTATCGGTGGTAAGGTGACGCGTTGGGCTGTGCCAAAAGAATTGTCTGAAGCCATGCACGCCATGAGTCCAGCAGAGACAGGCTTGATGGGTAAGTTAGTGATGATGTCTTCGAAAGCATTCAAAGCAGGTACAACCACTCTCTATTTTCCTTTCACCCTCTCCAATGCGGTTCGTGACTACCAAACCGCCTCGATGGTTTCCAAATATGGCTTTAACCCTGCAGTGTGGCTATCAGGATTCAAAGACGGTTTTCGTTCTGCTTTTAAGTGGGAATCAAAAGCTTACGACGAGTTTATGAGAAACCAAGGTGGATATGGTAGCTACATCGAGTCAACCAAAGGTTTAGCAGTTGCCTCTGAGCAGTTATTTAGACCCAGATGGATGGAAAGGACAAAGGCGGTCCTTAATCCCTTTGAGTTGATAGGAAACTTTTCCGAAGCTATAGAACTTGCTCCAAGATTGGGAATTTATAAGAAGGCGCTCAGTAAAGGAGCTACTCCCCTCGAAGCAGCATTTGAAGCCCGAAATGTCACAGTCGACTTTGCCAAAGCAGGTGTTGAAGCACGGCTGATAAATATGTGGGTGCCGTTTGTCAACGCTCGATGGCAAGGACTGCTGAACGTAGCTCGTGTTATGAAAGATAATCCGATCCGGACGACTGCGAGGGCTATAGCCTTAACTGTTCTCCCTGGCATTGCCACGTATTTCTACAACGTAATGAACCATGAGGAATTGTGGGATGACATTCCACAATGGGCAAAGGACACCTACTTCATTGTTATTGTTGGCGAAGATAAAGACGACGAAGGCAATCGAGTACCAAAAGTGGTTCAGATTCCTAAAGGCGATGTCGGAGCGATCTTTTTCAACCCTCTGATGTATGCCTTCGAATATGTCCGTAAACAGGAACCACAAAACCTCTTTAAACTTGGTTTGGAGTGGATGAGTCAATTGGCTCCGGTCCCGTTCACCAGAGATGGTGAACTCTCAGCTCAAGCCTTCTTCTCAGGTGCTCTGCCTCCGATAGTACGCACGCCAGTTGAAATCGCAACTAATACTAACTTCTTTACTGGTTTTCCCGTTGTTCCTAGAAGGTTAGAGAAAGTAGCACCGTCTGAGCAATATGACAGCAGAACGCCTGATCTAGCCATCACAATCGGTCGTGCACTCGGTGTAAGCCCTATGAAGCTCACGCACGCCGTTTACGGGCTTACAGGGAGCCTGGCACGCGAGCTGTTGAGCCCTGCTGATGTTCTGGGACTAACAATGGATCGTTTTTATCGGACACATGGCGGTGAGAAACAGCGCATTGCCTGGGACATTAAGTACGATGCTGAAGTTGGGTATAACACAACTCGTTTACAAATGAAGAAACTGGTAGAAGAAGGCAATCTCCAGGAAGCGCAGCAAATGGCTCTGCGCTGGAATGAGGAGGCTGAGAAACTGATACCTCAGGTTGTGCCACTTCTTATGAAAGACGATCCAAAAGAAGCGGCCTTATTCCAAAGCAGTATCACTTTCAACGCAAGTGATCTGCAACGCTTACTAAAAACAACGCTGCCAGGTGGTATTCCCCAAGAAACTGACGGCAATGAACAGAAATCACCACTTATTCCATTGAAGCCGGGGGCTAGTTCCGGAGACAATCAAAGTATCAAGAGTCTCATTTATAGATAAACAGCTATGTCAGATATAACAAGACCAATCGAACCATTTGAATTAAACCAAGGCTTTGGAGAAAATCCTGCAAATTATGCTAGGTTTGGACTGAAAGGACATAATGGTTGGGACTTAAAGACTAAGTTTCCAGATACACCTCAAGGTTTTAGAAACATTCTGTCTTCTTGGCCGTCCAAATTTTATGCTCAAGGCAACGAAGGCAATGATGGCTTCGGTCTGTACTTTGAAGTAATCATCCAGCTTTATAACACTTATAAATTAACTTATGCGCACTGTAAGTCTATTGAGAGTTTTGAGAATAAGAACGAAGGCGATGCGATGGCTATTAGTGACAATACTGGCAACAGTACCGGAAGTCACCTGCACCTGACAGTGAAGCGAGGGCAACTTTCAAACGGTAAATTCACAAGTGATAACTATAGCAATGGCTACTTTGGAGCAATTAACCCACAAGAATTCTTTGATGAGTTAAGGAAATATAAAAAGGAAAAAGGGGTGACTTCCACTCCGGAAGGCTGTTTGGTCCCAAATACCCCAGAATGGCGTACTAAATACGAGCAAGTCGTTTCTTCTGCCACAAAGTGGGCCGAGACGCTTAAGATTTTTGAGATCACTGACGACCTCAACACTACCCCCAGCGACAGAATCAAGAGTGTCCTTGCAGGGTATAAAAGTCGTGAAACTGACCTATCTAACAAGCTAAACGAGAAGTCTGCCGACCTCGACAAAGCCAACCAGGAGATCAGCAACCGTGTAGAACAAGTTGGCAGACTCGAAAAGGATTTGCTAGACAAGGAAAAGTACTACAAAGCCCTGATCGACGCATTAAATAAACAGCTGAAAAATGGTTCCGATGCACTCCCCTTGGCTCAGGCTCGTATAGGGGTATTAGAGGGCGAGCTAGATGAAGCTAATAAAGCCAAGGGCAGAGCTCTCAACGATGCACAGCAATACAAAGGCCAATTTGAGGCGTGCCAAAAGGGTACTCTGGTTCCGACTCCTCAATTGATTTTCTCTCTGGTTGTTCAGTATTTCAGTAATAAATTACCTAAAGGAGGTGAAAAACTATGATAGTTACCAGCCCTAAATATCAGCTGACAATTGACGACCTTAAGAAACTTGGTACAGGTCTAGGAATTGCACTACTCGGAGCAGCTCTAACATATTTGACGGAACAAATTCCCAATATCGACTTCGGTCAATGGACTCCGATTGTTGTAGCTTTCTGGTCAGTTGTTGTCAACACGGTCAGAAAATGGTTAACAGCAAGTGAATATATTGAGAACTAATGTCCTATGAGTGATAAACCCGTCAATACCATCAATATGCTTGAACGTGTCGCCAAACTCGAAGAGCGAGTAGATGGTGGATTTGGTTTTGTAAATAAAGAATTAAGGGAGATAAAAGAAAACCACTTACACCAATTACAATCAGACGTTACTGACTTGAAAATAAAAGTGAGTACTTTGGCGGTAAAAGTTAGTGTTACAGCTTCAATTGCGATGATTGTTGTGGACTTAGTTTTTCGGTTTTTGTTTCGATAAAACTATTTGTCTTTTTTCTCTTTTTTAGCAGGATCAGATTTCTGTTTATTATTGAAGACGAGATTGTTTAAATCATCAGTAAAACCTTTGAAAGAGTTGGCATTCAACACATGGAAATAGCCGGAATCAGGATTTCCGGTAAAGATTAAGGTATCACCAGAATTAATGTTATGTGCTTTACGCAATTTAGCAGGTATGACAATTTGACCGCGCGAGCTTACAGGTGCGGTCCCAAAGACTGTCATTTTAGATTGTGGCTTCTTCGAGCTTTTATCTTTCATAGTTATTCGAAAAGGCAGGCTCCTTAAAAAGGAAAAATACTCCTACAATTAAGAATAATCTTTAATGTAGGTTACAGGTATTATACAATACATCTAACTCGAGATCAGCGCAACAACAGAAAGAAACAGAAACAACCTTGTGTCCACAGGGGTTAATGAAGTAAAATAGGGACGTGTCATTGATAAACGGCTGCGAAAGATTCAATGCCAATATGTTCTTTAAGAAGATTAAGCTGGAGTTCCAAACTAGGCTCGACAAGAGGTCTTAGGTTCGAGCAAAGTACGGTCACCAGCTCAGAACGGTATGAATAAAAGACTGATTCAGATTTCAAGCATTGTTCTGTTATTTATCTTTCTATTCACTATTGCTACTTTAATTAAATCAAGGCCTGTTGAAAAACATGGCTTGGGTGCAATCCCATCAAACCAAACTCGATAATCCAATAATACCGCTTGACTAGGTGGGGCGAATATATACAATGAAACGACTATGTTTGATCTAGAGAGTGGTTATTTTGGTAAACGAAATCTTGTTCCCCCAATCCCTTCATTGGGACAAATTGCTGATGGGTGGAATCCTCAGCGGGCTGAGGCTGAACGAGCGGCCGCCCAAAAAATGCTGGTAGATGCCTTGCAGAGACTTGTTGCTGGCGAGTCGGTTCCCCTCTCTGAATTTCTTAAAGAAACTACTGGTAAGCAAATAGACAAAGAATTGGCTGGTAGATAGTTTTTACTTCCTTACAAACACAATAGCATTGGGAATATTTCTACCCGGTCCGACTTTGTAGCCACCACTCCAGAGGGCAGTGGAGCCACCGCTATCCAGATTGAGCGCGTTATCCATCCCCAGTGTTTGCAGTGCGTGAGCCGATTCTGCGACGGTGGCTCCATGAACCACGCCAATGTACACTGTATTCCCCTTATTGGCCACAAAACTTCGGTTGCCTTTTGAGCCTTTTTTGGGGTCTCCATCGCCATTAAACCGCACTTGATTGCCACTGACTAAAAGTGGATAGTTGGAAAGCATGCTATCAATGCCAGTATCTCTACCCCACTCCGAAGCAGCGCCCACAAAGCGCACATAACTACCGCCAAATATTACTGCCGGATTATTGCTGTACACATTGTTGCCTGAGTTGAAATACACTTTATCTTTATTCATAACTAATAAATCGAAGGTATTAGTTTTTCCAGCACAACTTGGATATGTCGCCGGGCAGAAATACGAACCGTTAACCCCAGCATATCCCCCATTTCGACTGACATAATCAGATAGTGACAGTACGGGGCAGTCATTGCCGCAGTCTCCCCCACTGGCGGTATCAACAATTACTTTGGTCGAACTTAAATCCGCAGCGATTAAGCTTACAACAAACCCGCCAATATCTGTTTCGACTTTTTGTCGACCATACCCACTACTAGGGGCGGTATTGGATACTGCGGCCTGCGGTGTGGACGCGACTGCTGACTCAGCCAGTTTTTGCTGTAAGGCTTTAATTTCTGCAGCCACTGTCTTGAGCGTCGCGCTCGCTGATGAATAATTTTGAGCTGCCATTTGGGAAATTGAATCTGCCAGCCTCTCCTCAATTTTCTGCGTATCTGCTTTATCACCCCGTAGATCAAGAATTTCTTCATAAAGTTTGGTGGAATCGAGATACGTTTTTTGAATTGCAGAAATAGTTGCTTCTAACCGATCATTTTTGACCCGTTGATCTTCCGAGAGTAGTTTTTCAATAGTGACAGAAGCACTTGCCAGTTGAGACTCTAGGTTTAGCTGCTCGCTCGTTCTTTGTTGAATTTCAATCACTTGTGATTTGTTGATGTCGCCTATTTGTCTATTTTTGACAAAAAGCCAGGTAAAACAAAAAATGAAGATTAGGAGCGAAAGTACTATAAATACAGTTGTCAGTGTCTTTTTAGATTTTGAAGCAATAGCAAGTTTGAATTGAGCAGTCACAAACACAATAGTACCATATCCGCACTATTTAGATTTGAATGCTGTTTTTTGCAATCTATGGCTGGACACTAATCCAAATATACACCAAAAAATCATTTCAGTAGCAATCGAAGTGATGTTCGTTTGAGTGAAAATGAGATAAGAAACAAGACTTGCAATTACAGCGGAATAAAATGCTTGGTTCTCTAGCAAACTCTGGTGCTTTACTAGGTGTAAGGCCTGAAACATTTTGTAGTACATGCCAACATATAGTAACAATCCCAGTATCCCTGTCGTCACAAAAAACTCAAGAAGATGTGAATGAGCCTTATCCAGATAGATATCTTCTTCACGGTGAAATGGCCAATTAGTACTTGCAAATGCATGGTCGATATTTGCCCAACCCCAACCAAGCAAGGGGCGGCTGGATCCAGCTTGGAATAAACTAACGCCTATACGTACTCTATTATCGGCTTCTAGACGAGCATTTTTCAACGTATGCAGCGTACCAATTACTAAGGCTGAGAAAAGAACGAAAGAAATAATTGCAATTAAGGCCTTTTTATTTTTTTGATTTTGAAAAGCGATAAACAATAATCCAATTAACCCAGCCAGCAGTGCTCCCCAGGTTTGTGTAATTGCAATTGTAATAATGAGTAATGTGCAAATTGCGATGGCTAGTATTTTTGATCTTTGCAAAAAGTAGTATCCGACTAAAGGTAACGTTGTAGCAAGATAGCCTGCGAGGAAAACAGGTTGATTAAAAGTGGCTCCAAATGCGTTGCCCCAATCATTCAAATCAGTCCAACCCAATGCGGTAAATGCAAATCCCTGACCAAGGACGACGAAACAATTTACAATTGCAGCGATGGAAATTGTTAGTAGCGCCTTGTCTCTCAAAGTTTTTGTCCAGAGCAAGCCAGTTAGAAAAGCAAAGAGCACTAAATGCGCTAAGGTGATCAAGCCGTCATTTCGCCAATAATTTCCTATCAGACTTTTCATTGGGTCAACTCCAAAAATAGCGCTGATCGAGATTATGGAAAGAAAAGTCAAAAGAAATAAAAATAATGATGAGCGAAGCATCCCAGCTGCTTTTTTAAGAGAATTCAAATCAAAAATGAGCAAGGGAATTGTTAATAACCCGAGAAGTTCAATTACCGAATGAAAGATTTGAATCTTATGCAATTCTGCAGGCAGAGTTGCCTGCGGGATGACTAGCAATGGAATGCCAACAAAAGTAGTGAGTAATATGAATTCTAATAAGATCCTATAACTATTGACAATGTTTGATTTTGATATATAATGATGCATATTAGATACGTATAGATGAAAGATCATACTGATGTACAAACACAATCGTAAAACTAATAGTATCAGAGCTGTGATGGTAGTGATATTCGGAGTTGCAATTCTCTTGAGTCTGCCAGCATCTTTGCAAGCAAAAAATGAGCTTAAAACTATCCCGTCGGTATCCAAACTTGCTACACCCCCCATTCCTCCTTCGCCTAGTGTTACCCCCAATCCAATTACACCGCCCACTCCACCAAATCCTGGACCCAAAAATCATGTGCCAGTGATTACCACGCGCAATTTGCCAAATGGGAAGGTTGGGAAAAAATACGTCGCGAAACTCTCAGCGACCGATCGAGATGGAGATAAGATGAAGATGGATGTATACAACTTACCAAAAGATCTTGAATTTGGAGCTTGCAAAACTAGAAAGTTCTTTGGTAGAAGTTTTATTACTTGTGTTATTTCTGGAAAACCAAAAACAAAATATTCTGGAACTATAACGGCAGTAGTAAGTGATAACCAAGGTGGAGTCACTAAAAAAGATTTTAAATTACAAATTAAATAATATCTCTGTATCCAGGAAAAAGCCATGTCAAAGAGGGCTTCAATTGATTACTATCAATTGAAGCCTTTTTATATTTATTGGCCAAATGATTTCATCATTGCTTCAATTTGTTCTTGAGTGAGTTCTGGTTCAGACTCACCAGAGCCAGAGGCCATTCTTGCTTGCAATTGAGTAGCTGATTCCATCATTTGACTGAGGTCCTGGAACTGGATGGTAGCAGGTGGAGTAAATGCGTCTTCAGTAAGATTTTTCTCATCACATTTAACGGTGTATCCCATGTCTTCCAATTCCTGTTGTTTTATCTCATTGCTGAGATCTGGTAAAACATCATCCGGTTTTTCTGCCATTTCTGCGACCTCTGTTTCGCTCGGAATTTTCATTTTGGTACCTGATGGCGCATCATCAGACCACATATATAGGTAATCTCCATCAGAAATCATATTACCGGAGCTCGATGAATCTGGACTTAATTGTCCAAAGGATCGAATCATTTTGCCTTTTACTTGATAGGTAAAGCTGGTTCCTTCTTGGCTATTTGTCATTACACACTCGACTGATTTGCCTGAAGCCATTGCATCAGCAACTTTTTGATATTCTTTCATGACCTGTTGTTCTAATTGTGGAGTCTCAACCTGCGAAGCTTTTTGTGGCAACAGCGAGCAGCCACTCAGTAGGATTCCAAGGGGTAATACAAAGAATAGTTTGTTCATATAACGCTAAGTATATCACCATCTAACAAGTTATAGTATGATATCTAAAGATGCAAAAAATAGTGGAAAAACATCTCTCACAAGAATTACTTTCTCCAATCAAGAATGTATTAATTATTGGCACTGGAGCAATCGGCAGTATGTTCGGGGCTGAATTAGCCAAAAAAAATGACCAATTAGACGTAACTCTCTCGAGTCATGTAAATATTTCCACAGAGCTGCTCATAGGCACCGATGTTATTATTTTGACTACTCCAAACCATTCTGTTAAGCAAATGGTCGTAGAACTACTGGCTAAGATTCCTGATGCTGTGGAGCTACCAACGCTGGTTTTAATACAAAACGGAGTTGGAGTTGTGGAACAAGCATATTTAGCACTTGCAGAATCTACAAATCCAGATAGACGACTTTCAATAGTACGGGCGAGTGTCTTTACGCAGGTAACCAAAAAGGGCGACCAACTTGACTATAATGCGGAAAAATTGCGTGTTGCTCTATCCCCTATTCAATGCGACCAAGCAGACTACCAGCGAGTTCAAATGCTGTTTTCATCTGCTGATTTTCAAACTCAAAGATACGAAAATTATCAGTCACTAGAATGGACTAAGTTACTCTTTAATACGCTGGGTACCACCTCAATGATCACTGGTTTGCCTCCATCAATCACTTTTGCGGATACAGAGCTTTATCGGCTTGAAATGAATGCATTTGCACAACGATGCAAGATTTTACGGCAATGTAGTATTCCTATTGCAAAAATTGATTGGGTTAAGACGCAAATGTTGCCGGCGCTAGAAATTGTTAGACATATTTCATTTTTTAAACCAGCTAGGAAGGCCTTAGCTGGCATAATTAGCAAACAAAGGAATGATCAACCGTCAGCTGCCTGGCAAAAAGTTGAAGTTGGAGGCGATTTGTCCGAAGCGATTCAGTATCATCAAGCATTTATTGACTTGGCAGAGCAAAATGATATCGAGGCACCAGCGTTAGATCTTGCAATTGTGTCATTATTGCGAGATCAAAGGGACGGTACGGTAAGCTTACTGACAGATACTGCTGAGATCAGAAAACAACGACTACTTATGAAAGTCAAATCAAGACAATAGATTCAGTAGTATATCGGTCTGTGCAGTTGTTGATTCTCACACTATAATTAAAAAGACATGGTATTTTCATCACTCTCATTCGCCTTGTTTTTTTTAATTTTACTCATTATCTATTGGAATGCACCGAAAAAATATCAATGGTTTTTATTGTTAGCGGCTAGTTATTATTTTTATTTTTCATGGAAACCAGTATATGGGGTACTAGTAATTGTTACGACAGTAATTGCGTATTATTCCGCGATTCAAATGGAAAAGTATCCTCAAAATAAGCAAAGGTTTTTATTGCTTTCTACAGGATTAGTATTGGGTCAGCTTTTAATTTTCAAATATTATAATTTGTTTAGTATCACTACCGATTCGCTTTTGAGTTTTTTTACTATTTCATTCCGGTTTCCACAATTTCAGTTAATTTTACCTTTGGGTATATCATTTTTTACCTTTCAAACACTCGGTTACGTGATTGATGTCTATCGAGGTAAATCTAAGGCAGAACACAACTTTGGTGTTTTGGCTCTATTCGTATCCTTTTTCCCCAGTATTGCATCCGGGCCAATTGAGAGAGGCTGGCATTTGCTGCCACAGTTACTCTCTCATCATACTTTTTCCTATTCGCAAGCAGTCAGTGGTCTAAAATTATTTGCTTGGGGGTTATTTAAAAAACTAGTTGTTGCCGATAATCTTGGAATTATTGTCAATAGAGTTTTTGATGATTTGCCTAATTACAAAGGACTTAGTTTAATACTTACCATGTTCTTTTTCTCTATTCAAATTTTTGCAGATTTTGCTGGTTACACCGATATGGCTCGCGGAGTAGCGCGAATGTTAGGATTTTCGCTATTTGAGAATTTTAAAACACCATATTTGGCTACCTCAGTTCGAGATTTCTGGCGACGCTGGCATATATCGCTTTCCTCATGGTTGAAAGACTATATCTATATTCCGCTTGGCGGTAGTCGAAAGGGTGAAATTAGAACATATGTTAATACTATTTTTGTTTTCGTCCTTTGTGGTTTGTGGCATGGAGCTGCGATGACGTTTGCCATTTGGGGTTTGGCACATGGTTTGATTATTTCTGCCGAGCGAATGGTGAGCAACACGATTGGAAAAAAAATTATCCTACCGAATGGTATTTCAACAATCTATACATTTATTACGGTGACTTTGCTTTGGGTGTTTTTCAGAGCAAAAGATTTTAACGATGCTTTTTATATTATTCGGCATGCTTTAACAGGATTGAAAAACTTTGTTTCTTTAAATTATTGGTCAGCTACGTTGAGCCAACTATTCAAAACCAATGCTGTAGAAATGTTTATAGCTTTGTTTTGTGTAAGTGTAATTATTGTTACTGAAATAATTGCCAGAAAACACTCAATTTCACAACTAGTTAGTCAGCAAAATCGATTTGTACGCTTTACAATCTATTGTCTTTTAGTACTCACCATTGTTCTGTTAAGAAATACAGAAGCATATGAATTTATTTATGTTCAATTTTGAGGGCCAATTACTACTTAAAAAAATAACAATGGTGCTCATCGTAGTCGTACTAGTAAGCATAGGATTTGATTTTATTTATCGAAGCGTTGCGAACTTTGAATATAACCTTCCTTCTAATTTATTTATTAACAAAGCTATTGATGAAAAATATCAAATCGTGAAAGTTGGCAACTCGCATGCCGAAAGTAGTCTTGTATTTACAAAATATAATGCCAGAAGCTTAGATTTGGCGGGGGTAGCTCAGCGGTTTAGTTACGACTTAGTTTTACTGAAACAGCACCAAAATGAAATCGAAGAAAATGCTCTGATACTTATCTCGGTATCTCCCATTTCATTTTCTCACAAAATTGCCGATGCAAGTGATGGTCTGCAATATAACTACTATGGCGCGGTCAGTCCATTTTTGATACCCGATTTGAAAATTGGGGATTATGTGCAGCAGGAGTTTTTCCCTTTTTTGAGATCGGGATATCTCTTTAGGAAATGGCACTCAGACAGAATTCAAGAGCGTATCTCCGAAGAAGAACGCTGGAAAGAATCAGAACCAGAGTTGCCTGTAGCAAGTTCGTCCCCTCCAGTGATTTCAAAAGGGCCAATATTGAATATCGAACCAGGGGAAATATTGTTTAATGTGGAAGCAATTCAGAACGAATTGAACAATCCTACTTACGCAAAGGTTGATGGTTACATTGATAACATGAATTTTATCTTCAATAAGTGGTATCACACCGAAGAATTTGATCCAAAATACTTTGCAGCGAATAGAAAAGACCTAGAAGCGTTGATTGCCTACTGTAAAGATAAGCGATGGCGACCAGTACTGATTACCATCCCTATAACCGCAATTTTACAAGATGGATTATTGGATGATTATATGGAGAAGTATCTGTATGAAAATATCATACAAACTGATTTGCAAGGAGTAGAATATATCGATTATTCCAACCTGACTAAAATAACCACAAATAATTCATTGTTCGGTAATGCCGATCATCTCAATGATAGAGGTGGCGCAATTTTTAGCTATATTTTAATGAATGATTTAATACAACGGGACTATTTACCTTCAGAAATTGATAATTACGATTATCGACCACTCTACAAAACAGAGTAATGCATAATTGACTGAAAATGGTATGATCCTGTCGTCAAAATGCAATTATCAAAAGCGGAAAAACGAGTAGAGCTAGAGTTGATGCGTGCGATTGCGATCACTTCTGTTGTGTATATCCATGTAGCGAGTGTTATTGTTAATAATCTCTCGCAAGTGGATCAACCATCTTGGTTTGTGCTTACTTTTGTTGACGCCTTGGTCCGATGGTGTGTGCCAGTTTTTGTTATGGTTAGTGGTTCTTTATTGTTACAGAAGAGTGAACCACACGTCCAGTTTGTCAAAAAACGTTTGAGTCGCGTTGGTTTGCCACTTTTGATTTGGTTGCCTTTGTATTGGATTGGTGTGGCTATATTTAGCCCACCACTGCCTAGTTTTCGAACTTTGATCGACTCAGTATTATTTCAACAACCATATCTTCATTTTTATTTTTTATTTGTGATGGTCCAATTGGCTTTGCTAACTCCGTGGTTGCGCTCAGTTGTGCGCTCGCTCTCTCACCGCTCGCTCGCGCTCCTTACCGCCCTACTCCTATATATTGGTATGGCTTATCAATCCAAAACAACATCAGTATTTTACTTGTTCATTCCCTACCTAGGATATTACTTGTATGGCTATTTAGCGAAGAGCGCATTTTTTCAGCAACGAAGAACCCGTTTGATAGCGATCAGTATCTTCTTAATAACTACTTGCACAATGGTTGTAACGCAATATCTACTTCAAAAGAGTGACCTTGAAATTTTAGGTATTACGAGCTCAACTGGTGTTGTAGCCTATTTATCTCCCGCAGTGGTCATTCTCAGCCTATTAATATTCCCGCTTTTTAATACTCCAGCTGTGTATCAGTTCGTAGTAAAAATTTTTCCTGTAAAAATAATTACCTCTCTCGGAGAATGTAGTTTTGGAATTTATCTAATACACCCGATTATTCAGTTGGCCTTGGTTCATTTCGTGCCCAATATATACGAACTTCAAATGGCTTGGACGGTCCCAATTACAGCATTGTTAACCGTAGGCATATTTTCCATTTCATGGACTACAGTTTGGATAATTAAACATATACCCCAACTACGCTGGTTGGTTTAAGGTACGTAATTATGAGGGAAACAAGCGAGGAACTAATGAGCGTAACTGACGCAGGAAATGTAGGTCGTTGTTTATCCACTAACACAAGACTGGAGTGGAATTCAGGTAATACTAAGCGACAAATTTATCATTCCAAAAAGCTCTGAATATAGTAGCTAGTGTTGCTTCAAGATGAACGCTGTATTTATTTTTTACTTCTAATTTATCCATCCTTGAAAAGAGGTCAAAATACTTTTTTGATATATCTCTGAGCACGTGAAACAGTTCCTTAAATAATAGTGATTGGGCATTTTCATATATATACAAATACTCTGGACCTCTAACTTCTTTCCACTGTTGGATGTCCTTGATATGCATGTTAAATAGGGTAAGAAATGCCATTTTTTCTCTAAACTGTTCTTCCTCATTTATTTCTAAGTCAAATCCCTTGCTAATTTCAAGCTCAGCATCTACAGTGCTCAGAATGAATCTACATTGTAGAGGACTTAGGTTCTGAAAAACTTCAAGGTTTTCAGTGAGAAAACGATCTGAAATATTAGTGGTACCAGCTGGTGTTTCGACTTCTAGCACTGGTTTTTTAAACGGATTTAATCTTCTAAATATTTCCATAGCGACTTATTAGATATTGATAGTTGGGAGGGTAGATAAGTACTAGCTCCTGATAAATAATTATAATCTGAATAATCAAATTGTCAACAATTATAGGTCTTTTTTAATTTCATTAGGAGTAACTTCGTTAAGCATGTCTTTGCTTTCACAAGTATTAATACATTTTTGTTTCAATTGAAAAAATAAATGCGTAATAGTTTGAATGAGCAATATTGGCTGGAGCTTGTGTGCTTTTTTAATCTGTGATATATATAGAAATATGTCAAATAAGATCGAAAATTGTCAAATGCCAGAAATTCAAGCGGCAATCAGAAATTCACCCATCGGTGAAAAACTAGGATCTATTGTACGCTGGACTAAATTTCGAACAGATATTCAATCTGGTGGGGAAACTCTCGAACAATGGATTGAATTACTTGGTCCAACCGCAATCGTATTGACGCACCAGGAATACTTCGTAGATTTTGTGATGTTATTTTCCGATCTTATAGACAGCGATATTATAGAATTATTTATGTTGGCAACAGCAATTCATGACATCGGAGAGGCAGCTAATGGTGATATTTCTGCCCAAGTTAAGTCGGTTGCTGACGATCAAGCTGAAATTGTTGCTGCCCAGTCACTGATTATGAAGCTGAAGGTTAATCTTGAATGTGTAGACCAGTTGCTCTTTGCATATAATCAAGTGATTGCAGGCGAGGATCAAGAGTTACACGCATTATTTAAAACTTTTGAGAGACTTGAGTATCTGGATACAGGTATGCATGTGGCAAAACAACTGAATGCCGGTCATACGATGCAGTTGGGCTGGTACTTAGTAGCAAAGGTGCTGGCTATGGATTTGTCTAAAATTTTTATCTACCGAAAGACACACCCAACAATTGTAGATAGATATCTAGAGAATAATTTTCAGATTATCGAATCCTCGTTTCAACAATCAGCGATTGCGGTCGATGAAACATTTGGTGCAAAATTTCTTGATGCCCAGGAAAGTTGGCAAGCATGGAAGCTAACATCTCATGGGCAGTAATTCTAACTAGACTCTCTTGGCATGAAGTTGTATTTCATCACAAAAATCAGTCAGTAATTGATCGAATGTCTGTCGGGAATACTGTAGTTGTTTGAACACCTGCTTACTTCCAACAACCTTATGTTTGATGGGTGAAACATCATCATCCAGCACATACTCCATTGGGAACGTCTTTTTCTGGCAGAGCTAGGACTGGTGTGATGCCATTTGAATAACCTATGTCGAACAGCATGCCTTCAGATAGCTCACCCATCATTTTTCTCGGTTCGAGATTAACAATAAACAAAGCTTGTTTTCCCTCTATTTCAGCTCGAACATTTTCTCGCTCATTTTTCATTCCAACTAGAATGATTCTTTTGAATTCTCCAAAATCAACAGTTAAGCGAACTAGTTTGTCTGAATTTAACACATCTGAAACTGTTTCGATTTTACCAACGCGAATATCCAGCTTCTCAAAATCCTCAAGCGTTATTATTGGTTTAATAGGAAGCTGTTTCATATAATTCAATTATACAACCACTGTGTACCTCTTTTTTTCTTTGGTATTTTGTTTCACGAGTTAGTTCATCTGCTATACTCGATGTGTGATAATTGAAAACAAAATCATTCAGCAACAAATTGATGAAACTTTAACGTTACTCCAAAATGTTTTGGAAGAAAATTTGCTCGGTGTTTATTTATACGGATCGCTACTGATGGGAGGGTTACAGAAATATAGCGATATTGATTTGTTTGCTGTGGTTACAAGGGAAACAACGCGACGAGAAAAAGAACAACTTGAAAATGAGTTATTAAAAATTTCTGGCATTTACGCTGTCAGTAAGGAATTAAAACCAATCGAACTCACAATTGTTGTTCAGTCAATGGTTAATCCTTGGCAATATCCGCCTTCGTTTGATTTTCTTTACGGCGATTGGTTACGCAAAGAGTTTGAGGCTGGAAACGTAGAGCCGTGGCCAACTAAACAGATAACCAATCTCGCAATTGTGATTACTCAAATCCTGCTCTCTCACAAAACACTGTACGGATCACATCCGGATCAACTCTTGGCTCCCGTTCCCTACCATGACTTTATCACTGCTAGCACTAGTGAGGTAGATAGCCTGTTGAGTGATTTTGACTGGGACACCAGAAACGTTTTATTAACTCTAGCCAGAATTTGGAGCACACTTGAAACAGATACGATTAAATCAAAAGCCGACGCGGTAGACTGGGTTCTGGAAAAGTTGTCAGCGTACCATCGGCCAGTCTTGTTGCGCGCAAAAGCTATCCTGCTCGGCCAAGAAGAAGACCAATGGGGTGACATTCCAGAATTAGCCAAACAATCTGCTCAATTCATGATCGAAGAAATTAAAAAACAGATGGAGCTGATTATGAAAACAGATTTCGATCAGAGAATAATCAGCTGTTAACGGTTTAAGTCTTTCTCATATATAGATGAGTCTTTGATTTGATCAATAACAAATTTAAGAAATTCTATTGTTTTTTCTTGCTCCCTCATTTCTTGACCGTACTGCCAATTTTGAGCTGTTTCAATTAAATGACTCCATTCTGGATGAGTTATTTTAACCCAATCAGCGGCTACTTTTTTTGATCTTGCATCTGTCTGCATCACAGTATAAAAAATTCGGCACAGGTTGACTACGAGGTATGACTGATAATGACTATTATCGAGCCAGCTAACTTCTCGTAATTTTGGTTCCCACTCTGTGAACAAATCTTTAATTGCAGCTTGTTGCACGTCACTGATTTGAATCGGTCTCGCTAAGGATTTGAAGTCGGGTCCGATCAACGTTTTGCCATAGTTATATGTTAGGTAGAGATTAATAATCCACTCGTTGCCATATGGTGCTTCTGGCCAAAAAGAATTTTCTCCATAGTAGGGTCTTGGTTCAAGTGGTGGTGTTTTGCTTGAGAGCATGCTCAATGGCGTGTAGGAGCATTCAATTCTCGTCGCCCATTGAGGAAAGTGGGTTGCGATATCAATATGTAATTTCTTGAGAAGTTCTAATTCTAAAGGTGTTGCTGGTTCCTTCAGAATTGCCATCAGATCAATGTCGCTACTTGCCTTATTGAAGTCGCCGTACGTAAGCGAGCCAAAAAGATATAAACCCAATAAATTGTTCCCGAGCGCTGTTGAAATGTCTTCAGATAATTTAGCAATGATTTGACTAACTTTTTTGTTTATCATTGCGTAATTCTAACAGAGAGACGATGGAATGTTTGTCACCACGTGATGATGTTCAAGGTCAAAAATATATTGAAAGTCAGATTCAAATTCTATTGGAACAACCCATCCTTCAAATTTGAGAGAGAAAAGATCACTTCAAAAGTTGCGCGGTCGCCCACATTCACATATAAGGATAGTTTTTCTGGAGCCTGTGTCTTTATTACTCCTCCGCAGGAATAGACTACTCTTCTTAGGTCTGGATGTAGCTCTTCAACCAACGGCAAACCATTTGTATCTAAAAAATCGTCAGGAGTTAGAATTGGTTCTGGCGCTATGCTTACACTATATGATTGGTCTTTTCGAGTTAGTTTTGCCCGACCAATACTATAAACATACTTCTCTTTTCCCATACTATTTTGTTTTGAGATTCCATGAATAATAAATAATGCCTCAGTAGGAGTCAGCCAAATCGGCGAAGTAGTCGTGCCGATCCTCCAATTTGCCCAGGGGATATCTTTGGGAAAATCAATGTCAGTTAATTTTTCTGGTACTTGAGAATGTAACGAAAAAACGAGTAGTTTATGATTGTATTCAGGCTTTTCTGGTCTGAATAAATAAGTATACGCATCTATGGGGGTGAGATTTTTGCCGGGACCAAATGTATCAATAATTAAAAACGGAGGCAACTCATGTTTCCAGGTGCTAAGCGAGTCAATTTTTACAATAGCCGGAAAAGGAACAGGGTAACCTCGGTTATTTCTCAAAACGGCAGTTAGACCAATAATTAGATTTTTACGAGGCAATTTTAATACTCTCGGGTCTTCTAGGTTGATACCATCGTAGACTGGTCTCCAAATTGTTTTTTCTTGTACAATCGAGCCATCCACTGCGACTTCAAATAATTTTAAAATTCCTTGTATCTGGCTCACCTTGTCCACCAGGTTTTGCAACTTCTCGACCAATAAAATACAGCGATTTTCCTTTTTCATGTTGCCAGACTGCTAGGTTATATCGAGCCACTTTTACATTTGGAAAGATATTTTTAATTTGATGAATAATCATTTAGTGGAGTTCCCGAATCAAGTAATTGGACATAAGATATGAAACTAGAGATTCAGCTCCTTGGTTTAGGTTTACCCGGTCTGGATGCAAGCCGTCATATCAACCTCCGGACTTTTCATCATACAAGGATAGACAAAGGGTATTATTACCCAAAAACCAACTGAAACATTTCTTTGCTAATTTTTTATACTCGTCATCATTAGTAATTTTATTCGCACATACTAACGCAGAGATCATCGATGCTGGGTCTTCTGGCTGTTGGTCATAATTACTGCGCTTTTGTTTATTTTTATACCAGGCTGAGTGTCCAATTGGTCGATACATGCTGGGTGAAAAGGTTTTACTAATTAAAAACTGCAGTGCGAGCAAGCCTTTTTCTGTATATTTTGAGTGTTTAACCTTACTTCCAGCAATCAGTAAACTTTCAGGTAGTATTCCGTTGTTATACAACATTTGATCTTCAAACCAATACCAGGTTTTATGGGAATTATTTCTGAGGGAGAGCATTAGATCATCAGCATAGTTACAAATTACTGCTAATAATTTAGGTTGCAATTTAGGTAGAAAATCATACGCTAATGCTAGGGCCTTGATGACAAATGCTTTGGATCGTATGTGAGTAAAATGAAATCCCGTATTAAATATACGAAGAAATAATTTTTTAGCTTCTACTCTAACAACAGAATCAACTTTTTGATTTTGCATTATTTCACAAATCGCCCACAGCGCTCTCGATTGTGCATCTTCCAGATCTTCTTTATTATTTTGTGCAGTAGGATATTTTCCGTTAGCACCAAAATAATTAACAAATGACCCGTCTACTTGTTGACATTTTTTTATAAATTTAAAATAAATAGCAATTAATTTCTCCAATTCTGTAGTGGCATCCTGCTGAATGAGCCATGAGCACAAAATGATTGCTCTAGCATTATCATCGAGCGTATACCCAAATTTTTGATTGGGAATTGTAAGCGATGAAAATTGTAATAAACCAAAGTCGTTGGTCATTTTTTGCAGATGATCTATCTTAAATGGAGGAATTAACGTTCTGGTCAACAAATCGATATATTCTTCAGCAACATGACTCCACAACATTATTCGGGTATTTTGATAAGCAGTACGTGACATTTTTTTAAGTCTCTTGTCGTCAATAAGCATATCTAAAATTGCATCTGTGATGGACTTAGAGTCTTTTATGGGAACCAGCCTGCCCATATCAGGTTTGACAATTTCTTTAGCTTGAGCAAATTTAGTACTAATTACAGGCCTACCAGCTCCAAGAGCGTATGACAAGGTTCCACTTACTGCCTGATTGGGGTTGGTCGATGTAGAAATATATATATCGGTTGCTTTCAAAAATTCAAATAGATCATTGAGACTCAAATATTGGTCATAAAACTTGACGTGCTTTTTAAGGTGCAATTTAGTTATCAATTCCGATAAGCTGTTTCGGTATTGTTCACCATCTCGTCTCCGTAAAATGGGATGTGTTTTACCTAAAATCAGATACAGCGCGGTGGGATGTTTTTTAATTACTTCCGGAAGCGATTTAATTACATACTCAATGCCTTTGTCTGGACCAAGCAAGCCAAAGGTTGATAGAACAATATGATTTTCGAGTTCCAATTTTACCTTGTACTCTTTCGGATTAGAAAACGAAGTGGGATGAATACCATGGGGAATTTCAAATAGCTTACCTCCGCTTTTTGGATACATTGTTTCAACGATTGTTTTTGAACTATTGGTGAGTACCACTAGGGTCGAGGCTAAACGAATGATTTCTTCGGTTACTACTTTCATTTTGGGGTTTGGGAGCGGGAGTACTGTATGCAATGTCACCAGCATTGGTTTTTTGCAATGTCTCATAAAATATAGTACATTTTCTCCCTCATTACCGCCAAAAATTCCGTTCTCATGTTGGATAACAACGCCCGTGATATCTGGATCGGCGTTTATTGTAGTGGCAAGTTCCGAATAATCTTTTTTAGTATCCCGATCAATTTTCCACTTAACTTCTTTTGGATATTTATAGGTGTCTAGAGGGGTGAGATTGATAGCTGCAACCTTACAATCAATATGTGTGCCCAGAAACTTTTTACAATAGGTAAGTAAATCCTGACTAAACGTTGCTATTCCACATTCACGTGGGGGATATGTTCCCACAAAGACGATATACGGTTTTGTATTAGAGGCGATGGTAAGCGCAGTATACTCCTACACAGGGTAATCGCCTAATAACCTGGAATTATATATGGACGATGTGGGATGGCGTACGAGAGGGTGTCAGAACTTTATTCATTATCGATTTCCTTGCTGAGTGACTCGTCAAGAGCCTTCTCTATTAAGTATTCAAGTCTTTTAGTAATTTACCATCTTCTGTTGAATACACAACCTACTGAGAGTTATCACGATCTTCTTTAGTGTTTGCTCTAATTTCGATTGGAGGTACATTAAGCTGTAAAGAACACATGTGGTAAGCATCCGAGCTAGAATCCAAGCGAACGTAACCTCATGGTTTTTTAGGATTACTAGCGGAGTAAGCTTTTGGTGTCATGCTATGATGAAGTATGAACGAGATTGTATATTTTGGTAGACCAGTTGACACATTTAATGATGGGCAACTATTTGAATTGTTAACACTGGCAATTTTGAGGTTTTTCAACACAAAGATAGAAATAATTGACCCGGGTCTCCAAGTTCATCACGAGGGGTATCTGAGGCATAAAAAAGAGCATGGGTATGGAATGAGGTACTATTTTGATGAAGTACTGCCAGATGCCACGGTGGGTGTTTTTCTCCCCTTCCCCGATGGTACTATTGGAGCAGGAGTTTGGGCGGAAGCAGAATTTTTAGCCAACAGAGGATGCTTAGTATATGAAATTGATCGAGAAGGAAATATTACTCACTTTAATTTTGATGAAAGCCGTAGGCTTTCGGTAGAACAAACAAGAGCGAAATTGAACAAAAAGTAATGTAGAGACAAGCGACAAATGGGTGGCTGAGGAGACTTGAACCCCCGGCCTCCGCTTTCACAGAGCGGCGCTCTAACCAGCTGAGCTACAGCCACCATGGTGCGTATTTTACTGTAAATGCCAGATAATGTCAGCCCCATAACATACTGTTTATTTGCTTTATTGTTTATTTATTATATGGATAAGATATTTCTTGAAAGGAAATAACTGGAATTGGAACAGCAAGTGCGCCCAGCTGGACTCGAACCAGCGACCTACTGCTTAGAAGGCAGTTGCTCTATCCACTGAGCTATAGGCGCAACAACGATATTCTACCCCAGCCATGACCAGATGAGAAGCAACTAATAGACTATTATTTTTTTGCTGTTTTGCGTTTAGCTGGTGTAGTCTTGACCACAACCTTCGTTTGCTTGACTTTGCGCACGATTGTCTTGGCTTTTCCTTCCACTTGTTTTGCCACAGCTCGAACAGTTGCTTCGGGATTTTTGTCAAATTCCTTTTTCAACTGTTTGGCTTTTACCGCAGCCTTTCCAAGCTCTGCTTCGGTTTTTTCTCGATTCTTATCATCAGAAAGAAAAAGCGCAGCTGCTCCAGCCACCAAACCGACAACGAAAGAAAAAATACCTGTTTTTTTACCCATATGTCCTCCTTTATGCTATTGTAATAAATGATAACGTATTTGTTAAGCCCGGTTTTTTCCAGAATGTGCCATGAATCAGGAGGATAGTGTCTCCTGAATTTACAATTTCCAGCTGTTTCATAGCAACAATTAGTGCTTCAGAACTCTCCAACTTATCACCTTGTGGAAGAGTAATCACTGCTGATTGTACACCATACACCATACTTAATTTCTGGTATGTTGAAACATTGCCAGTAAGTGCATAAATTGGTATCTGTGGCCGGAATCGAGCGATTGAACGAGCGGTGGCGCCAGTTTCTGTTAAACACACTATCTTAGCTACTTTTTGGTCTGAGGTTGAGCGATTAGCGTCCTGCAGGAGGTTTATAGCAGCGTGTGTGAGCAAGGATCCTGGGTTTGAGTATTCAGCTTCTAAATCCTGCAGGTTGGCATGTGGTTCATTGAATTCGGCAATTACTGCTTGAGTTGCTACTGCTTCTACTGGAAATTTACCAATAGTGGTTTCTTCAGACAGCATTACCGCATCAGTGCCATCATAAATTGCATGAGCGACATCGGAAACTTCTGCGCGCGTTGGTCTGGGATTTTCTACCATTGACTTAAGCATTTGCGTGGCGGTAATTACCGGAGTGGCGTGCTGACGACAGCGATTGATAATATGTTTTTGCCAGTAGGTCAGCTCTTTGAATGGAACTTCAACGGCTAAGTCGCCTCTAGCAACCATTACGACATCGGAAACCTGAATAATTTCTTCTAAGTTATCCAACGCAGATTGGTTTTCGATTTTTGCAATTATGTCAGCATGTAAATTTCTTTTCGCCATTTCTTCTTTTAAAATTTCAATATCTCGTCGATTCCTGACAAAGGATAAACCGATGTAGTCAATCAAATCATCATTAGCCGCATTTAGATGAACAAAATCTTGGTCAATCAGTGAGGGTTGATCAATCACCACTCCAGGAGTGTTGAGTGTTTTTCGATTTGAGACGGGAAAGGATCCCAACGCTTTTATTATTAAATGATCTGGTTCTTTACCAACTATCTCGAATTCTCCAAGACCATCGTCAATTAATACATGATTTCCGACAGAAAGAGTTTCAATGACATTTTGAGGAATTTGTGGTTGGCGAGGATTGTTACCGCTACCATCAGAGACCAGAGTTACCTCATCCCCGTTCTGGACTTCAAATTTTTCACCACCAGGGATAGTGATTCTTATTTCAGGTCCTTGCAAATCAAGCAGTATTCCAATAGAAACTCCCATTTTTTTTGCGATCTCTCTCACCCGAATAATTCTTTCTGAATGCCATTCTGGGGTACCATGCTTGGTGTTAAATCTAGCGACATTCATGCCAGCGTGAATTAATTCCTCAATAATTTCTTCTGATTCGGTGGCTGGACCAATGGTGGCTACGATTTTTGTTGCTTTAGACATCTTTCCTTTCTGACTTGTCGAATTGAATAAGCTATAGTAAGCTTCACTCAGTTTAACTGGATAAAATTCATTATACGGGTATATTCAGTGATCACAAAATGTATTTCTATTGTATATAGTTAGAAAGGCAATAATGACAACAAATGATCAAACCTTAACTGGACAACAACTGGCACAGCAGCACTTAGCGGCTCAGACGGACGAGACAACAGGCATTGATGATGCGACAGAGGTTGCACAGTCTGATAAGCTAGCAGAAACACTTCAATACTTACAAAATTTGATTGAAAGAAATGCTACTCAACTCAAAACAGTACGAGATGAACTGAGAGAAAAACGAGAAAGCTTACAAAATATTTTAGAGAACGATCCAGAATTATCTGAGGCAGAAACAGTGGCAAAAACACAGGTAGACGCAGTAAAGCAGAGAAAAGCCTCACTCCAATCGTCACCAGAATCAATCAATTTGAAAAATGAGGTGGGAGAATTAAGAGAGAAGCTTCACGAAATTGAGGATACGTTGAATAGTCACTTACTCAATTACTACCAACTGACTAACTCTACTAGTTTTGATACCAGCGATGGGGATCAGTGGGATTTCACGGTGAAAGCTAAGCTGAAAAGCAGATAAATTAACTCTGCAAATATTCTGACAGTCGGGAAATAACCGCTGCTGGTATGTTTTTTGTGCGCTTTAAAGATCTCAATCGTTTTTGCAATCTCTTAACCTGAATTCGCTTATCGGCACGAATTTTAGCCGGTTTTTGAAAGTAGCGCTTGTCTTTGGCAACTTGGACAATATCCGCAAGCGCAGTCGCTCGTTTGAATTGTTTGATCAAGTCGTGGGTACTATCTTTTTGTGTGGCGTTGATAACTATCGGCATAGACGAGGGATTATATCATTTACTTGTGGATTTGCGAATAGCTGAGGCTACTGACGCAAGTTGGGCATCATCTGCCCTACTCGCGTTGTTGGAACTGAGAAAACCTGGATATTGTTCGTAGTAGGTAGTATTAGTCGTAGTTTCTTGAATTTTCCAGGCTTCTTGGCCTGTGCCAGTACCATGCATGGGAAATAATTTGCTATGAAGATGGTCGATACCATAGCCTTCAAAAAACATGCCGCAGCGATTGACGTCTTCAAAATATGAGTCAAGGATTTGGGCAACTTGTTTAGTTGCTAATACTAATGCAGTTAAAACATCATCGGTTTGCTCAAAAGCATAACTACTAAAATGATTTTTTGTGGCTATTACGGTGAAACCTAAAGTATTAGGGAAAATTGATAAAAACGCAAAATGATCTCCATCTTCCCATATCTGGTGACATGGTGTTATGCCCGCTTGCATTTGGCAAAATATACAATCTCTCTTATTTGCCATAACAAGCTTTCAACATACGAACTACTGCTTCCAAACTCAGTTTTGTGGCAATCTGATTTCGGTGTTTATGTGATCCGTTGAGAAGCATCTTGCCACTATTGTGATAATACCAAGTACTATTTGGATCTTTATCACACAGCAAATCATACATTTTCCTCAAATCTATGGGACTATCTGGCCTGGCTTTTATTCTGATGTTACCCAGCTTGGGATCTTTGCGGACCACCACAACGTAACCTTGTTTTTGAGCAATTTTTATCGTATCGTCATTACTTGTTTCTAGACCTAAGCCGGTACCCGGGCTAAGTTCAAATTCTACTCCATTGTGCGCGATGACCTCATACGCTTTCAGGTTTTGTTTCAAGGATGAGTATGCTGCGTCAAGACATTGCATGCCAAATTGGAGTAATGCTTCGTCGTCATAGGGATTTTGAAATTCTAATCCATGGAGTAGCTCATGAATCATAAGGCTATAGCGCCAGTGGGAGGAGTCTGGCCAATGAATTTCTCCAAAATGATCCACGTCGTTGATGTATTCAACTAAGGTACGCAAAGCAGCGTCATTTTGTAAATGGGGAAAGGATTGACTCAGATCATCGAAGACGAGTGATGCTGC